>CAMLKY010000187.1 GCA_946480545.1 uncultured Acidobacteriota bacterium | reverse complement strand
GCGGCGAGTTGCCGTGCCCCTTGGGACTTCTGGGACTTGGGACTTTGGACTTTGACCTTGGGACTAGGGACTTGAGAAGGGGACTTGGGACTACTTTCTTGAATAACTCCGGTGGACGATCTCGATCCACATGTCGGTCTTGATGAAACCGGTGCCCCATTCTCTGTATTTTTCGGGAAGGCCTGCCTTTTTTATCTCATCCAGCGACTTATTCTTTCGCATCTCGGCCTGCACCAGATTCGAGGTGTCGATCAATGTCTGGTGAAATGTTTTTAGATCTTCGATCGTCGCTAGCGGTCCGTGTCCGGGAATCAGCTTGGCATCCGGTGGTATCTGTTTGATCAACGCGGCGAGGTTCGAGATCAGACCCTGCACACTTCCGCCGCTGTCCAGATCGACGAACGGAAATCGTCCGACGAAAAAATCGTCGCCGAGATGAACGACATTCGCATTCTTGAAGAATACGACGGTGTCGCCGTCGGTGTGTCCGGTCGGAAAGTGTACCGCGCGGACCTCTTCACCGTTCATGTGGATGGTCATGCTTTCGAGATACGTGATCGACGGCAGTGCGTAGCTCGGGTATGCCGGCGTCTTTTCGCCAAAGATCACCGGCGGATCGAGCAAGCGGCGTCGAACGTTGGCGTGTGCGACGATTATCGAATCTTTCCCGAGTGTCAGGTTGCCTTCGGTGTGGTCTCCGTGCCAGTGCGTGTTAAAGATGTACTTCGGCCGCTCGGAACCCAGCTCTTTCAACGCGGCCGTAAGCTTCTCGCTCACAGCCCGGTAATCGTCATCGACTATCAGGATCCCATCCATGCCAACAAGCGCTCCGATGTTGCCGCCTCGCCCCTGAAGCATATAGACGTTACCGGCGATCTTGGTCGTTTTGACCTGAACGTCCTGCCGGTTCGCGAAGTGGCTGTCGTCCCCATGTGCGAAGAGCTGGGACGTAAAAAGCATCAAGACAACTAACACCGTGATCGTTCTTTTCATCGCTTCTTTCCTCAATCTAAAAGTATTTGCCTTTGCCGAGCTGGTAGGTTCCGTTTAGAAACGGATTTGAAATTCGCTCGGTGCCGGTAGTGGTCTCGGGTCCATGCCCAGAATATACAGTAAAGTCGTCGCCAAGGCCGAGAATGTTATGCGTGATCGACTCGATCAACTGCTCGTAACTCCCGCCCGGAAGATCGGTCCGCCCGATCGAACCGGCAAACAAACAGTCGCCCACAAATACGACCTTTTGAGTCGCCTCTGCGAGGACAACGTGACCCCGTGTATGCCCCGGTGAGTGCATAACCTTAAAATTCAAATTCCCGACGACATAGACCTCGGCGTCATTCCAGTTCCGCGTCAATTGCGGCGGGTCTTCATAATCAAAACCCAGCGCCGCCATCTGGTCGGGCGGGATCCCCATAAACAGAGGTTGTTCCGGGAGTCCGTAGTAAAGGTCCTCGTCATCCTTATGAAGGATCACAGCCGCATCCGGAAACTCTTTACTTAGTGCCGCGGTGCCCCCGACGTGGTCGAGGTGGCCGTGCGTGAGCGCGATCGCCTGGAGGTTGAGATCGTTGGAGCGAATGTAATCCGCCAGTTCGGGAGCTTCTTCACCCGGATCGATGCAGATCGCATTTCTGGTCTCGGAACATGCAACCACGCGCGTGTTTTGCTGAAAGGGTGTGAGCACGAACCTTTCGATAATCATGGTTGAGATAGTTTATCGAGGTAAACGGCGACGTCAAAATTACTCGCTCGCCGGTCGCGGAGAATGAACTCGATCGCATCGCGATACGCCTTTTCATCGGGCCGGCCGGTGAAACACGGCGTCTCCAGGTCGGTCAAACTCAAATAGCTGACGAGACAGCTCAGCAGCATCCAGAGGAGAGTCTCCGCCGGCGTCCCGATCGGGTTGTGTTTAAGGATCAAGTCTTTGTCCTCGAGAATCCCTGACACGATTCTTGCTAATTCTTCCTCGTGAAGACGGGTGGCCATAAGTTGAAATTAGAACATAAACGGTGCCATATGAGCTGTATCGAATCCAGACGAGCCGCAACGTTTTCTGGCAGAGGGCTCGTATCAAATAAAGACAAAGGACCGGTCAATCTGCATGACGGGATGGATTTTCGAGGAGAATCCAGTTGGCACGGTCATTGCTTTTAGGACAGCATCGGAAGGTTTTACTTTGACAACACGGAAGGTCAACTGAAGGACATCGGAACGAACAAGGGCAGGATCAAAGTTGGACTTTGCGAAGTCTGACGCAGGAAACAATAGGTGATGCAGTTTTGTTGACTTTTCGTGGCTTGGGGAACAGATCGGCTTGCTTGGGGGAAATCTTCGGGTGTGGGCACGAAGACTTTGCCGATCTTTCCCCATAACTTTTCAAGTTTCTTAGAGTTTGGTCTTTGAAAATCGGGGTCGGAATGCCTCACTTCTAACTTTATAGGGTGAACATTTTTCTACAACAATCTCACAATCCTTCTTTTGAGCGTCCGATTTCGATTTTCATAGCAATTACCGGGATTTCTCTTTAGAGGAATCCCGGTTTTCGTTTCTAAAGCTCTTCCTCGAACGCCAGATAGTGCGATGCCTTCATCCCGACGCTTTCATAGACTCTTTGAGCGTGTGCGTTCTCTTTCTCAACATACAGCCTAAACCCGCAAACGCCCCCTCGCTCTTTCGCAAGCCGTTTCACGAAGTCATACATCCGGCGGTAAACCGAGCGGCCTCGAAACTCGGGCTCGATGTACACACTTTGTATCCACCAGAACCACTTGTTTCGCCAGTCACTCCACTCGTAGGTGATCAAAAGCCCGCCGACGACGCTGCTACCTTCATCCGCGACTACGTAGAATCCCTTATTGCCGTCATCGAATACTGCCGATACGCCCGGAGTAAGCACGGCCGCGTCCAAAGATTTCGCCTCGGTCTCTAACGCCATCGCCTGGTTGAACCTGACAAGAGCATCGATGTCGGACCGCCTCGCAAGCCTTATCTCCATAAATAAAACGCGTCTTGACGGATGCGGAGTCGCACTCTAACCTAGAGTGTTTTGCCGACCCACGAATTCCGAACCTTATGAAACTACGCATACTTTATCACGGCAATTGTTTCGACGGAGTGTCGTCAGCCGCGGTATTCACCAAGTTCTACCGAGCGAAAATAAACGCTGATGCCGACGTCTTCTACACTCCGACAATGCATCGTGCGGGAAACGCATTCGATCGGGAGCAGTTCGATGGTGACGAAAATGCGATCGTAGACTTCAAGTATTGCGCTGATGATCGTTTGACGTGGTGGTTCGACCATCACCAGTCGGCCTTCCTCTCGGACGAGGACGAGAAGCACTTTCTCGCGGACACAAGCGGAAAAAAGTTCCTCGATACCCAGAGCGCCTCATGTGCCGAGTTCATCGCCAGGATCGCCAACGAGAAATTCGGATTCGTTGATCCTGACCTCGGAGAATTGATCAAGTGGGCTCACATCATCGATGGTGCGTTCTATGAATCGCCGGCGCAGTGCGTCGAGCTGCGATCGGCAGCACTGAAACTGATGCAGGTCATCGAAGGCGAGAAGGATCCGAAGTTCGTCGAGAAGATCATTCGTTGGCTGACGGAAAAGTCTCTTGACGAGATCATCGAGGCCGAAGAGGTCCAGGAGCGTCTGGTGCCGATCCTGGAACAGCACTGGAACACTGTTGAAATAATCAAGCAGCGTGCGACTTACGAGCGCGGTGTGGTGCATTTCGATCTGACCGGAACGTCGATCGAAGGTTATAACAAGTTCATCCCGTACTATTTTTATCCGGAGACGACGTACGTGGTGTCGCTCAGCCAAAGCTCGTTCAGGACAAAGATCTCGGTGGGGTCAAACCCATGGGCACCCCGACCGCGTCGTCATAACATCGCTGAGATCTGTGAACGCTACGGAGGTGGCGGACACGCCGTCGTCGGAGCGGTCTCATTAAAGCCCGATGAACTTGATAAAGGCCGGCAGTATGTTGAAGAGATAATCGACGAGCTTCAGTTCGAAGATTAGTTCGGAGTTTTAGTTCGGAGTTCAGTTCGGAGTTTAGTTCGGAGTGCAGGCTTTAGCCTGTTCCAGCAGAGTAACAAGCTGAAGCTTGCACTCCGAACATCCCTATTTCTTCACGAACACCAATGTCGATGTGTTCGTCCCACGTGGAGTCGTCATCTCGCGTTCAACGGTCAGAGTTTTTCCGTCATCGGAAAGCGACCAGTTGTCCTTTGTAGTGACAGTCACCTCACCCATCTGCCCACTGAACGTGCTCGAGCTGGACAGCCTGACACGTCCCTGCGACAACATCGCCGTGTGCTTTACGGGTATGGAGCCCATCGCCGACTCGCGCTGCGTCGTTGTTTCCTTTCCATCAAGGCTGTAAACGACCGTTCCGTCGCCGGCCCCGAACCCGCGGCCCATTCCTCGTCCCGCTCCCGAGCCGCCTGATCCCGCAGCATCTGCCGGCGGAGGCGTACGTTTGGTCTCGGTTGAGACCTTTAATTCCTTGTCCGTCTGGCTGACTGTCATGGTCAAAGCCTCGATCCGCATACGCTCGTCGATCTTCGACTTAGGAATGTCCAGCGTCCATGTTCCCGAGAAATCGGTCGGCTTGGCCTGACCCAGCGCGCCGATCGCCGAAAGGCAAAGCACGGCCGCGACAAATAAACTCTTTTTCATAATTCTCCTTTAGGTTGAAAGATTCCTCGTCTTAGACGCGCTCCAAGCTTGAATGGTTTTGCAGAAACCGCTGCTACTCGGTCGCCGTTGCTTCCCGCCGGTTCAACTTGCTGTTGCTAAAACCGTAGAGAAAGTAGATGACCACGCCGATCGCGAGCCAGATGGCGAATCGGATCCAGTTCGTGATCCCGAGCTCTGTCATCAGGTATGTGCAGCACATCACGCCCAGTACCGGGATGAGCGACAATCTCTTCACAATGCATAACACCGCCATAATGATCGCGAATGCGATAAAGACGAAGTAGGGTATCTTGTGAATGAAAGCGGCCTCCTCGCTCGACGTGAAATCGGTAAAGAACGTACGAAGGGCGTCGCCGTTGAAGTAGTAAACCGTCCCGGCGATCAACAGGAATAATACAGGCACGATGAACCGCGAGTTGATGTACGGAACAAATCGTTTCTGCCCCGCAAACTCCTTGTCTTTGACGAGCACGCCCGCACAGACGATCGTGAATGCAAAGAGCGTCCCGATGACCGACAGGTCAGTCACCTCTCCCAGGTTCATAAAGAGCGCGGGGATCGCGACCATAAAGCCCGTCACGATCGTCGAGAACCACGGCGTTCGAAACTTCGGGTGTATGGACGAAAAGATCTTTGGCAAAAGGCCGTCGCGGCTCATCGCCATCCAGAGGCGC
>CAMLKY010000186.1 GCA_946480545.1 uncultured Acidobacteriota bacterium | reverse complement strand
TGCGCGGATGACGCGGATCAGAAAAGAGTCAGATCGGTCCTCATCAGTGTCATCCGTGTTATCCGCGGTGAACTGCGCGGGTTATCTGTCGATGCAGCCACAGCCAATGCCCCGGTCGCTACCGCTCGCGGTTCTGAGAGGACGCTAAAGCCCCGGTCGCTACCGGGGCTCCCGGTTCTGACAGGAGAAGCCACTCATCACCGATATCCCGCGCCTCGTAACAAAGTGAAACTTTCCGGTCGCGGTTTCGAATAAGATTACAATTCGCCTTAATCCACCCAGAGAGGTTTATATGACAACTTATTTTAGAAAGGCTCTTGTCGCTATCGGTCTGCTCGCGATGATCGTCGGCGTCACGACGACGCCCGCAGGCGCACAGGGCAAGGCCGGGATCAACGTTCCAGTAACCTATTACAAGCTTCCGAACGGCTTGAAGGTCGTGCTGTCTCCCGAACGCAGCTCGCCGCTCGCGGTCGTTGCTGTTTATTACAATATCGGCTTTCGCATCGAGCCCCGTGACCGAACAGGCTTTGCACATCTGTTCGAGCACTTGATGTTCCAGGGCTCCAGGAATCTGGGCAAGATGGAATTCATCAAGCTCGTCGAATCGAACGGCGGCGTTCTTAACGGTTCGACGCGATTCGATTTCACGAACTACTTTGCCGTTGTCCCGTCGCACAAGCTCGAGACCCTCCTCTGGGCCGAGGCCGACCGCATGCGCGGGCTGGATATTACGGAAGAGAATCTCAAGAACCAGCAGGGCGTCGTCGGCAATGAGGTGAAGGTCAATGTCCTCAACCAGCCGTACGGATCTTTTCCCTGGATCGACCTGCCGATGGCGGCGTTCACGAACTGGCCGACGCCAAGACCTTCTTTGATAAGTACTACTCGCCACAGAATGCCGTTGTAGTCGTCACCGGCGATTTCGACGAGGCCCAGGCGAAGGGCTGGGTAGCGAAGTACTTTGCGAACATCCCATCGCAAAAGCCGGATGCTCTGCCGGACCTGACAGAACCGAAGCAGACCGAAGAGAAGACGGTGACGCGAACCGACAAGCTAGCGAAAAAGCCCGCGGTCGGCTTCGGATACCAGATGCCGAAGCGCGGAACACCGGAGTATTACGCCATGGGCCTGATCGACCAGATCATTCTCCAGGGCGAGGACAGCATGCTTCATCAGGAGCTGGTGAAGAACAAGGCATACACCAGCGGCGTGAGTGGCGGCATAAACGGCTATCTTGGAAACATGTTCAACTACAACGGTCCGATGCTCTTCTCGGTCGATCTCATACATGACGAGAAATTCACGCCGCAAGAGATACTCGCCGCGAGCGATGCGGTCATTGCACAGATCCAGAACAAGCCCGTCGCCCAGGCCACGATCGATCGAGCGATCGTAAAGCTGCGATCGGGGCTCTACGACACGATGTCGCAGTTCGGCGGCGTCGGCCGAGCTGACCTGCTCGCGTGCTTTGCTCTCTTCGACGACAATCCGTCGAAGATCAACGAGATCGAAGCCAATTTCCGAAAAGTAACACCCGCGCTGATCCAGAAGACCGCGCAGGAGTACTTGAGAAAGACCAATAGAACGGTCGTTATTCTCAACGTTGAAAAAGCTGCAGCCGCGGAGGAAGAATAAAAGTGAAAAGTAACAAGTCAAAAGTAAAACGTTTTTCTCTGCGTCTCTGTGTCTTTGCGGTGATCGCCGCTTGTACATGTTTGACGTCGTTTGCGCAAAAAGAGGCTCCACCGGCGGGTGGGCAGCCAAAGCCATTCGTATTCCCGAAGGCCGACACGTACACGCTGCCTAACGGCATGAAGGTCACGCTCGTTCATTACGGCGCGGTCCCGAAGGTCGCGATGCAGGCCGTCGTCCGAGCGGGCACGCTAAACGAAAAGGCCGAGCAGCGTTGGATCTCGGACATCGTCGCGACGATGTTAAAGGACGGCACTGCGAATCGAACGGCCGAGCAGATCGCGAAAGAGATGGCAGAGATGGGCGGCACCATCTTTACCGCGGCGAGCAACGATAAAACGACGATCGGCGGCGAGGTGCTTAGCGAATTCGACGCACGATTCGTTGAGCTTATCGCCGACGTAATTCAGAATCCGAAATTCGCCGCGGCCGACCTCGAGAAAGCTCGGGCGAACAAGCTGCGTGAGATCACGGTTGCAAAGGCGCAGGCCGGAACGCAGGCGTGGGAGCGTTTTCGCGAGATCGTGTTTAGCGGTCATCCTTATTCGGCCGTTATCGCCTCGGAGCCTATCGTGCAGGCGTATAAGCTCGATGACGTGAAGGCGTACTACAACGAGCAGTACGGAGCAGCACGCACGCATCTGTACGTGGTCGGTCAATTCGACGATGCAAGGCTTCGCTCGACGATCGAGAAGTCGTTCGGCGGCTGGAAGAAGGGTGTCCCACCGATCAGAAACGTTCCGACAGTGACGGGACGACGGTCGTTGAATACGATCGATCGGCCCGGGGCCCCGCAGTCGACGATCTACATGGGCGTGCCGGCGGTGTCACCGTCGGATGCGGACTTTATAAAGTTCGTCGTCATGGACTCGCTGCTTGGCAGCTCGTTCGGTTCGCGGATCACCTCGAACATCCGCGAGAACAAGGGCTACACCTATTCGCCGAACAGCTTTTTGTGGAGCCGGTTCAAGACGGGTTACTGGGTAGAGAACGCCGATGTCACGACCGAGCACACGGGTGCTTCGATCAAGGAGATACTGTTCGAGATCGATCGTCTGCAAAAGGAACCGCCGACGGAAGCAGAGCTGCAGGGAATCAAGAACTACCTGGTCGGTATCTACGTTCTGCAGAACTCGACGCGGTCAGGTGTGATCGGACAGCTCGAGAATATGAATTACAACGAGCTGGATCGGAACTATCTCGACACATACGTCCAGAAGCTGGCGGCGGTAACGCCGAAAGATGTTCAGGACATGGCGAAGAAGTATCTGGTCCTCGACCGGATGACGTTCGTCGTGGTCGGAGATAAATCTAAGATCGACGAACAACTGAAGCCTTACGAGGTGCAGTAGAAGTCAGAGGTTAGAAATGAGAAGGGCGTCGATTTCTCGACGCCCTTCTTAGTTATCGGCGGTCGCACCCTGAATACGCGCCTACGAAAGCTCTTTTTCGTGACGTTTCGTGTGATTCGTGCAGTTCGTGGTTACAGCTATTATTCTAGCCTGACAAGATAAACACGAAGCACACTAAGCAACACGAAAAGACCTAGCTTAGCGGGACCGCGGCCTGCTCCGGCTCCCCCACTTACATTCTCAGGCCGGCCCGCGTCAGCATGGTCTCAAACCCTGTCTTATCGACTGCTTTTACATACGCGTCTTTCGCTTCGACGATGCCCTTTTGTACGAGAGCGAACAGGGCGTCATTGAGCATCACCATGCCGTGATTCTTTCCGGTCTGCATGGCGGATGGGATCTGGAATGTCTTTCCTTCGCGGATCAAATTGCTGATCGCGGGGGTGATGATCAGTACCTCGAGAGCCGCAACACGTCCGCCGCCTTTTTTCGGTAGCAGCGTCTGGGCGATCACGCCCTTTAACGACTCGGACAGCATCACGCGGATCTGCTGCTGCCGGTCGGCGGGGAACTGATCGATGATGCGGTCGACGGTCGAAGCCGCGGTTGTCGTGTGAAGCGTACCGAACACGAGGTGACCCGTCTCAGCGGTCTCGATGGCGATCGAGATAGTCTCGAGATCGCGCATTTCGCCGACGAGGAGAATATCTGGATCCTCGCGTAGCGCGGCACGAAGCGCATCCTTGAAGCTGTCGGTATGATTGTGGACCTCGCGTTGGTTTACCAGGCACTTCTGATTCTCGTGAACGAACTCGATCGGGTCCTCGATCGTGATGATGTGGTCTTCGCGGCTCTTGTTTATCGAGTCCACCATCGCGCACAGCGTGGTCGATTTACCCGAACCGGTCGGTCCAGTCACGACCACGAGCCCCTTCGATAATGAGCACAGGTCCATGATCGCCTTGGACAGCCCGAGCTCTTCTGCGGTGAGGATCTTCGACGGAATGATGCGAAATACGGCACCCATTCCTTTACGATCCATGAACACGTTGCATCGGAACCGCGCAAGCCCCGGAATCTCATACGCGAAGTCGGTGTCATTCCGCCGTGCGAATTCATCCTGGTTCTTATCCGGCATGATCGAATGCAGAAGCTCGTCCATGACCTCGGGCGTTAGCGTTGATTCGCTGCATTCGAGCTTCTGCATCTTGCCGTCCTTGCGGACCATCGGCGGCATGCTCACCGAAAGGTGAAGATCCGAGGCCCCGACCTCGGCCATGCGATTAAAGAGTGCGTCCATCCGCGCTGTCATCATCAGGTTCTTTTTCCGACGATCGCTCTTGCGTCGATCGAATGCCGGAAGCGGAACATCCGCGGGAACGTTTGTGTGGGTGGGTGGTGTGAACGGTTGTTCTGGCATTGTCGCTCCGACCGTCGGTTCCAGCTCAGGCTCTTCAACTGCGGGGAAGAACGTTCCCGAATCGAGCCCCTCGAATTCCTGCCGACGTGCCGGAGGCTCGTAGGTGGAATTGTCTGAGAAGACCGTTTGAAATTCCGGATCGTAGGCTGAGATCACTTCGACCGCGGGGCCGCCAAGAATGTCGATCACCGGCTGTGACGCGGCGTCTTCAGCTTGAAGTCCAGTGACGGACGACGTGGCAGCATTGTGCGAGATATTGTTCTGCATCCCCGCCGAGGAACTTTCCACGGCGAAAACGTTCAGGTCTTCGATATGAGGCGTGGTTGGTTCCGGGTCGGTCGATTCGACACGGCTCTCGACCAAATTCCCGAGCATCGGTGTGACCGTGACATTGAACCCCGCCGGCGATTTCTGGATCGCAAAATTGAACTTTCCGAGATTGTGCGGGTGGACGAACTGTATGTGCGGGCGGTTGGGCAGGTCCTGCTTTATATCCAGAGGGATCAGCGGAAAGATCATCATGCTGATCTGTGGCCCGAGAAGAGGCGTGTTACCGACATCGGACTGCCCGCTGGCCGAGAGCAGATACGGATTTTTGTTCGGTTCGAGATGCAGCGAATAACTAGAGCTCGAGAGAAGCTGTTGCAGGTACTGATTCAATTGTTCCATGACAAGAAGTGTGTGAAAGAGTGGAATTTAACTGGTGAAAGGAGCCGGTGAGCAAGGGCAGGACGCCCGGAAAAAGAATAGCATACGGGCGCTGGCGATGTCAGTAAAAACTTATGAAGGGGAGGATACCAGGGAGGTAATGATTCTTGCCGTGGGCGTCCTTTTGAATTGGCGGCGTTGGCCTCAAGCCGAGGAAACCTAAATTTCAAATTCCAAATCCCAAATCCCAAATCCCAAATCCCAAATCCCAAATCCCAAATCCCAAAT
>CAMLKY010000185.1 GCA_946480545.1 uncultured Acidobacteriota bacterium | reverse complement strand
AGGACGAGACGATCGCGGTCTTCGACTTTGGCGGCGGTACGTTCGATATATCGATCCTAGAGGTCGGTGAAGGCGTGGTCGAAGTAAAGTCGACGAACGGTGATACTCATCTCGGCGGCGACGACGTCGATGAGGTCCTGATCGACTGGATCATCGACGAGTTCAGGAAAGACCAGGGCATCGATCTTCATAACGACAAGATGGCCCTTCAGCGTTTGAAGGAGGCCGCCGAAAAGGCGAAGGTCGAGAAATCAAATCCCGCCGCTCCGCTCCCGGCCCCGGCAGACGCACCGGCACGAAAAGGCGAAGGTCGAGCTGTCGTCGGCGATGGAAACCGAGATCAACCTGCCGTTCATCACGGCCGACGCCTCGGGACCGAAGCATCTGGTAATGAAGCTCACGCGTGCTAAGTTCGAAGCTCTTGTCGAGCCGATCCTCAAGCGATTGATGCCGCCGGTTGAGCAGGCGATCAAGGACGCGGGGCTGGAACCGAAAGACATCGAAGAGATAGTGCTCGTCGGCAGATCGACGCGAATTCCGAAGGTCCAGGAGATGGTCAAGACCTTCTTCGGAAAAGAATCGAACAAGTCGGTGAATCCGGATGAGGTCGTTGCTCTGGGTGCGGCTGTTCAGGCTGGTGTGCTCGGCGGCGAAAAGACGGATATCCTCCTGCTCGACGTTACTCCGCTGACGCTTGGCATCGAGACGCTCGGCGGTGTGATGACGCAGATGATCTCGCGTAACACGACCATCCCGACGCGGAAGTCCGAGATCTTTTCGACTGCATCAGACAACCAGACGTCGGTCGAGGTCCACGTGCTTCAGGGCGAGCGCCCGATGGCGGCGGACAACAAGACTCTTGGCAAATTCCACCTTGTCGGAATTCCCCCGGCACCGCGCGGTGTACCGCAGGTCGAGGTAACGTTCGATATCGATGCTAACGGCATCGTGAACGTCTCGGCGAAGGACGTCGGAACCGGACGCGAACAGAAGATCACGATCACGGCGTCCAGCGGATTGTCGAAGGAAGAGATCGACAAGATGATGAAGGACGCGGAATCGCACTCGGCCGAGGATGAGAAGAAGAAGGGCGAGATCGAGGCACGCAATCGTCTGGACGGTCTGGTCTACAGCGTCGAGAAAACGCTCGGCGAGAACAAGGACAAGCTCGATGCGGCGGCGGCGGGTGAGATCGAGACTGCGATCTCCGAATCTAAGACGGCTCTCGCAGGAAACGATGTCGATGCGATGAACAACGCGTTCGAGCGTCTGCAGACTGCGTCACATAAACTGGCCGAAGTTCTCTACAGCCAGGCCGGCGCAGCGGCAGGCGGTCAGGAAGCGGGCGGTGCCGAACAGGCTTCGTCGGCATCGGCCGGCGCCGAGGGCGATGCGGGTCCGGCAACGTCGGGTGGCGATGATAATGTCATCGATGCCGAGTACGTGGACGTCGAAGACGAGAAGAAGTAGACCGAATAGTCGGGCTTCGGCTGTCGGTGGTTAGCTAAATTAACCGCAGATTACGCAGATAACGCGGATCAAGAATATTGGATCACCTCTTATCCGCGTGGTCAGCGTCATCTGCGGTTAATGGCGCTAAGAAGTGTGAGATTGGTGTACGAGCCCTGTTCCTTGGTGCAATGGCAAAAAAAGATTACTACCAGATCCTCGGGGTTAAGAAAGACGCCAAAGCGGACGAGATAAAAAAATCGTACCGCCGCCTGGCGCGCAAACATCACCCGGATGTAAATCCGAACGACAAGGCGTCCGAGGAAAGGTTCAAAGAGGTGCAGGAGGCCTACGACGTCCTTTCGGACGAGAAGAAACGGAAGGTCTTCGACCGGTTTGGCTATTACAACGACAATCTTGATCCGGATTCGCCGTTCGGTGCCGGTGCGTCTGCCGGGGCCGGGAGCGGAGCGGCGGGATTTGATTTCTCCGGATTCGACTTTACCGGCGGCCAGACGGGCGGAGGCGGCTCGAGTTTCCGGGATATTTTCTCAGACCTTTTCGGCGGTGGGGCCGGCACTCGACGCGAGCCCGAACCGCCGCGCCCGTTACCAAAACGCGGCCGCGATATCGAGATGCCCTTGGCCCTGAGCTTTGAAGAAGCCTTCACCGGGCTTACGACAAACATCACGGTCAATCGCAGCGAGCAGTGTTCGCGATGTCAGGGTGCGGGCGATACGGGCGGGCCGGTCGTGACGTGCACGACATGTAAAGGCACCGGCCAGGTAATGCGGACCGGTGGACGTTTGCAGTTCTCGCAGGCGTGTCCCGATTGCGAAGGCACCGGGCGGCGGCGGACTCCGTGCTCGCTATGTAACGGGAAAGGGACGACGCCGAAGAAAGAACAGGTGAAGATCCGTATCCCCGCGGGCGTAGACACGGGTTCGCGGGTGAGGATCCCGAAGAAAGGTCACGGCGGCCGACTCGGCGCCGAGCCCGGCGATCTGTTCATCATCACGAATGTCGGCCGGCACAAATTCCTCGAGCGGCGTGGAGATAACGTTTACGTGACCGTCCCGATCACAGTGTCCGAAGCGGCCCTCGGCACAAAGATCGAGGTGCCGACCGTAGAAGGAAAAGCACAGTTGAAGATCCCTTCGGGAACCGAGTCAGGACAGAAGTTTCGGCTCCGCGAGCGTGGTTTCCCGAGCTTGCGTAATCCGAACCTGCGAGGCGACGAGTTTATCGAAGTAAAGATCGTGTTGCCGAAGATCCTTTCGGAGGAAACGAAGGAAGTGCTTCGACAGTTTGAAAAGTTGAATCCCGAGAACCCGAGAAAGGTAATGGGACTGGACTGATTTTGGATTTTGGCTTTGGGTTTCTTTGTGTCTTAGCGTCCTTGCGGGAAAACTAGCGTTCGAGAATCCCGGAAGAGGTGTTCCCGCAAAGATGCTAAGACGAAAAGAAGAATTATGAGGACAGACATACGGCGACTTACCGGTTACCTTGTTTGTCTCGTATGTTTCCTCTTCGTCGCATGGTCCTTTTACCCCGGGATCATGACGGCAGATTCGATCGCCGCATTGGAGCAGGGGAGATCGAACATCTACGGAGACGTAAACGCTCCGTTGATGTCATGGCTTTGGGGCCGACTGGATTCGGTGGTACCCGGGCCGGCTTTGATCTTTGTAATTCATCTGGCGATCTTCTGGGCTGCCGCCGCGGTTTTCTGGTGGTCGACAAACGCGAAGTCGATCGCACTCGGTCTCGGGCTTGTAATGCTCGGGCTGCTGCCGCACATCCTGGCACAGACGGTTGTGGTATGGAAGGACGTCGCCCTGGGTGTGTCGTTCTTAATGGCGATCGCGCTTTTGTACGCGGCGAAGACACGCCGGAGCATGGTTCTGCTTGCTGTGTCGAGTGTGTTCTTGTTGTACGGCTACGCGGCCAGGCTCAATGCCGTTACAGCCGTTCTTCCGATCGCGATCTGGACAGGTTTTGTAACAGCACAGATCTTTGAATTCGAACGAAGGCGGACAGCCGCACTGCTAATCGGAGCAGGGTATTTTGTCGTGTTATCGACAGGCGTATTCGTGATCTATGCCGGACTGACTGGTGGGCGGACGGATCATCCCGAGCAGCAGATCTATCTTTACGATCTGGCCGCCGTCTCAGTCGAGCGTGGCGGCGATGTGTTCCCGAATTACATCCGCGGCAACCCGGACTTCTCGGAATCTGCGGTTCGTGCGCGGTACAACGAGCGGTCCGTAAGCGATCTGTTGTTCCCGAACATTCCCAACCCGGGAGATCGTCCGCCGCTGGAATGGACACGAGACGGCAGCAAGGTAGACGAGCTGCGAAATGCATGGCGACGCGCGATCTCGGAAGATCCGGACCTGTATGTCCGGCACCGTTCGTTGGTGTTCGCACAGTTGATCGGCCTGCGACGATCAATAACCGCTCCATACGTGGCCGACGGCTTTGCGTCGAACCCGCCGGAATTCCGCGGCGACGGCAACCTCGGATACGGGTTCCTGATGAAGTATTTCAGCGCATTCCGCCGTCCGTTTTCGCAGACGTTTTTCTTTCGGGCGGTTGTATGGATGGCGATCTGCGTTGGGCTGATCGGAATGGCGATACGGCGGCGGCTTCGCGATGACTGGGATATCGTACTCACGCTATCCGTGAGCAGTTTGCTTTTCATCGCGGCCTATTTTCCGACGACGCCTTCGACCGAATTCAGATATCTTTTCTGGCCGGCTATCGCGTCGGCTGTTGCAGCGATCTTCGGATTTTATCTTTTGCGGAGGGAGAGACGTGAGCAAGGAGCGACCGCAAGAGCCTAAAATGAAACGAAAGGTTAAGACATATACGATCAGTGCCGTGGCGGAGTTATATGACATACATCCGCAGACACTTCGGCTGTACGAACGGGAAGGATTGTTGAAGCCTTCGCGTTCTGACGGCAATACGCGGCTTTACGAAGATTCGGACCTTGAACGACTCGAGGTCATCCTCTCGCTGACGCGCGACCTCGGTGTCAATCTCGCCGGCGTCGAGATAATCCTGAACATGCGCGAGAAGATGGATTCGATGCAGCGCGAGTTCAACCGGTTCTTTGAGTATCTAAAGAACCACGCCGACGAGTTTTCGCGACCACCCGGTGCGACAAGCCCGACAGATGCGCTGATCCCGATCTCGCGCGTGCGGCGAGCACAGTATCAGGAAGTGACTATTGAGGATGAGTAAGAGCGGGGGTGAGCCGCCCGTCTGGACCTGCGAAAGTAACGATTCTGCTGACAAACATCACCTGAAGCGATAATCCCATTCGCAGGTCCGGACGGGCGGCCTGCCCCCGCTTCTTGAAAAATTCAAGCGCCCTTCACCGTTAAGAACTTCAGCTTCCCCACCTGCAGCAACACTCCGTGGACCGAGACTTCGATCTCGGCAGCGGGCGCAGTTGCTTTTTCGTTGTTGACCTTCACTCCGCCCTGTTCGATCAGACGTTTCGCTTCTTTCCTGGAAGCTGCCAGACCGACATCGGCGATGAGCTGTGCGAGCGGATATGAGCCCTCCGGCACGATCCGCTCATCGATATCGTCCGGCACTTCTTTCTTCACGAAACGCCGGTTGAATTCTTCCTCTGCCTTTTCGGCGGCCTGCTTTGAATGGAAATCCGAGATGATCAACTTCGCCAAGCCGACCTTCAAATCGCGCGGATTGTCCGCACCGGCCTCGCAACGGAGTTTCATCGCGTTGATCTCATCGATCGACGTGTCGGTCAACAATTCGTAGTACCGCCACATCAGTTCGTCCGAGATCGACATCACCTTACCGAACATCTGATCGGGCATCTCCTCGATGCCGATGTAATTGTCCAGCGACTTCGACATCTTGTTCACACCGTCCAGCCCTTCGAGCAAAGGTGTCGTGAGGATCACCTGCGGTTGTTGCCCGAAT
>CAMLKY010000184.1 GCA_946480545.1 uncultured Acidobacteriota bacterium | reverse complement strand
TATAACACTCGAAGATGAGACCGGCTTTGCAAACTTCGTCGTGATGCCTGACCTCTTCGAGCGCTTCCGTCTGGTCATCAATCAAAGCAGCTTCCTGATCATCCGCGGCAGGTTCGAGGAACGCGGGATGATAAAGGCGCTCAGCTTCAAGGCCCTCGACGATCTCAAAACAGAAGTCGTCTCTCACAATTTCAGATGACGTATGGACCCCGATGCCGCGATCGCCATTGTCGACTGCAATAACTTCTACGCGTCGTGCGAGCGCGTCGTCAATCCCGAACTCCTGCACCGCCCGGTCGTTGTTCTCTCACACAATGAATCGTCTCGCGCAGCAACGAAGTAAAAGCGCTCGGTGTACCTAACGCTGTGCCGTTCTTTCAATACCGCGAGCTTCTCGAGCGGAACAACACAGCCGTGATCTCATGCAATCACGCGCTGTACTACGAGTTCTCGCATCGTGTGATGGATGTGCTGAACGAAGATTGCGGGGCAAACAAGATCGAGCTGTACTCTATCGACGAAGCGTTCATCGATGTCGGCGTGCCCGACAAGCTGCCGCTGCTCGGGCGGCACATCAAGAATACTGTTTTCGAAAGAACCAGAATCCCCGTGTCGGTCGGTGTCGCGCGGACGAAGACGCTCGCAAAGCTTGCGAACCACATCGCCAAGCTATCGCCAAAGGCCGACGGGGTGCTGGACCTGTACGATTCACCGTACATCGATCTCGCATTGCAAAAGACCGCCGTCGGAAGTATATGGGGCATCGGGCCGCGTTCGGCAATGCACCTGAAAGAGCGTGGGATAAATACGGCTTACGAGCTGAAAGTGTCGGAAGCAAAACAGGTCCGCGAGTTTCTGAATCTATTCGGCGCCCGGACGGTTCGTGAGCTGAACGGGATCAAGTGCATCGGAATGGAGGTCACCGAACGAAGCAATAGATCGATCTCGCATACCAGAACATTCGGAAAAACGGTCACAGACTATGACGAGATCCGCAACGCGATCTTCTTCTTCACCACCCGCGCGCTCGAGAAGATGCGTTGGAACGATCTCGCCGTCAAAACCGTGACCGTGTTTCTCCACACCGACCGCTTTCGACCGGTGCCGCATAAATATTTTGGAAAGTACACGTATCGATCGGTCTACCACTCGGACGTCACCAGCGAGATCTATCATTGGGTTGCCGTGTGTCTACAGAACACATATCGACCCGGAATCCAGTATCGAAAAGCCGGTGTGGTACTGAGCGAGCTTATCGCACCGGATCGTGTTACGAATCGCCTCTTCGGTCAAAGAGAGTTCGAGCGTCAGCACTCGTTGAGCAAGGTCATCGACGAGGTGAACTACCGCTACGGACGTGACATCGTGCGTTTTGCCGCCCTCGAGGCCCGCGGCGACTGGCAAGGAAAAAGCGAGCACCGAGGAAACGATTCGTATCACATGATCGGACGTGACACTTTGGGTCAAGGGAAGAAGTTCAGTAAGTCGATGAGGTTCTTGTAAGCGGCTCGAGAAGCCAGCCCATTCGCAGGTCCGGAAATTACCTTTGTCGGCCGATGATGGCGACGGCGATACCGCCCAGTATAAGTGCGCCGCCGATAAGCAATCGCGGCTCGATCACTTCGGATAGCAACAACACGCTGCCAAACGACGTTATGACCGGAACCGCGAGTTGCAACACCGCTGCCCGTGTCGCGGTGTGATGTTTCAGCGCGGCGTACCAGACCGTGTAGCCGACGCCGGAGGCAATGGCTCCGGACAAGACGGCAAGCACGAGCCCGCGTGTCGAAAGTGAGATCTGAGAAAAGAATGGGATCGCCGCGATCCCGATCATCGGAATCGACCTGATGAAATTCCCGGTCGTGTCGCTCAACGGATCGGCGCTTCCCTTTCCGCGGAGCGTGTAAAATCCCCACGCCGCACCGGCAGCCGCCATCAACAGCGATGCGAATAACGGTGGCGAGGCTAATCCGGGCAGGAGGAGATAGATCAGTCCGGCAAGCGCTATGATCAGTCCCAGCCATTCCACCGCGCCGGGCCGCTCGCCCCGTATCAACGCGACCGCGATCATCGTGAACTGCACCGAGCTGAAAAGAATCAGAGCGCCCGCGGCCGCCGTAAGACCGATGTAAGCAAACGAGAAGCAGATCGCGTACGCAAAAAGAAAAAACGCGGAAAACCAGTTCCCGCGTTTTACGCCTTTCTTGTTGCTGAAAAAATAGCTGATGACTATCAGTGCAACCGCGCCGGACACGAGCCTTACGACGGTGAACCCGGTCGCATCAGCCTCACCCGTCCGTAGTGCCATGCGGCACAAGATCGAATTGAATGCGAACGCTGTGAGTGCGAACGCGGTTAGGCCAATGATCTTAATCAACTATATGTGCGATATCCGACGTCGGATCGGATTCGTTCTGAACGCTGCCAACACCATGCTCCGGAAAACTCTCGCTGTAGTTATCCAGCGAGTGGTCCTGACCGGTTGGCCCTTTGCCATCGTTGTTGAGTGCGTTTACATCCTCGTCTGATACGGTTCCGTCGGCGTTTGGCAGATCAGTACCAGTGAGTTCCTCGTCTTTCTTCGGTCGTGCATCCTGTCCCATGTTCGTTACCTCCTTGGAATTTGGTTTAAGTTTAGCAGGTCGAACGACAGTCGGTACGAACTTCTTCGGAGGGTGGTCGAGTCGGAACGACGAACCGGGATTCGTTGGGCAGTGTCCGGAGGTTGCAATGCTGTCACTTTGCGAGCTTAGCGAGCTTTGCGTGAGAATCAGTTTCACGCAAAGCTCGCCAAGCTCGCAAAGTGACACGCTAAACCACTGCAGCAGTCGGACGCTCGTCCATCACTCGTCATGATCCTGATTCTTCCGCTCAGGTCTCAAATGGGGGAACAAGATCACGTCACGGATCGAATGCTTGTTCGTCAGGAGCATCACTAAACGATCGATACCGATTCCGATACCTGCCGCCGGAGGCATCCCGTACGAAAGCGCACGAATGTAATCTTCATCCAGGACCATTGCCTCTTCGTCTCCGCGCTCGCGTTCGGACATCTGATCTACGAAACGCTCGTACTGCTCACGAGGATCATTCAGCTCCGAGAATCCGTTCGCGACCTCCATACCGTTTATGAAAAGCTCGAACCGCTCGGCGATCTGCGGATTTTCGGGTGACGCTTTTGAGAGCGGTGAGATCGACTTCGGAAAGTCGATGATGAATGTCGGTTGGATCAGGGTCGCCTCAACATTTTCCTCGAAGGCTTCGAGCAGCGCCGAATCGGAGAATGGCTCGGTACCGCTTGTTCGAACTACGGCGTCGCGCATCGTTAGGCGCGCGAACTTCGAAAAGTCGATCGTGTTTCCTTCGTATTCAACCTGTAATCCACCGGTCGCGTTGTTGACGGACTGACGAAGCAGTTCCTCGCAAAAGTCCATCATGCCGTTCACGTCCATGTAGGCACAGTAGAACTCGAGCATCGTGAACTCGGGATTATGCTTGAATGAAATACCCTCGTTGCGGAAGTTTCGGTTCAGCTCGTATACCTTCTCGAATCCGCCCACTACAAGACGCTTCAGATACAGCTCGGGAGCGATACGCGCGTAGAGCGTAATATCGAGAGCGTTGTGATGCGTTTCGAAGGGTTTCGCCGCAGCGCCCGTCGCCTTCGGGGTGAGCATTGGAGTCTCGACCTCGATGTACCCATGATCTTCCAGAAATCGTCGGACCGACGAAATAACCTTCGCTCTTGTCTCGAACACTTGTCGGGTTGTAAGCCCCTCGTGTTCGATCTGCAGGCTTGATGCGATGAGGTCGGCATACCGCTGCCGTTGCCGGATCTCCGGATCGGAAATGCCGTGCATCTTATCCGGCATAGGAAGCATGGCCTTCGCGAGAAACTGCAGCTTCTCGACATGAATGCTCAACTCGCCGGTGTTCGTGATAAACAGGAACCCCTCGACGCCGATGAAGTCGCCATGATCTAGCAAGCCAAACAATTCCCACCCATTGACGGCCGACTGCTCCGCGGAATTCGAGACGCCCTCGACATCGTCCCGGCGGACGTAGATCTGGATCCGCGATATCCCGTCGCTCAAGTGGACAAATGCCGCTTTTCCCATCAGGCGCGGTGGGGTCGCAAGCCGACCGGCAATCCGCACCGTTCCGAGATCTTTGAGAGCGGAATTCGCCGAGTCCTTCACCTCCGCTGACGGACGCTCACCTTCGTTTAGCTTCGGAATATGTGTCGTTATCGGATCTGAGCTTACGATCCGGGTGATCGTATCTTCGTCGCCGGTAATGCGGCTGCGCTCGAACTTGTTCGGGTACGCGTTGCCAACAAGCTCTCGGAGCGCTGCCAGATGCTCGCGACGCGCAGCGGTCTGATCGTTCTGCTCGATGATCTCGTCGAATTCAGGGATTGTCATAATCGTCGCCGGCCGACACAAAGCTAACAAGCTACAAGTGTTTACAAACCGAGCTACTATTGTGGCACAATCGAATGTAACCGCAAGAGAACCGGACCAACCACCCCCGTCCGAGTTTTCTGCGGCTATGTGTGTTTATGGATACTCGTCTTGATTCGCAGATCGACAGGCTCATTCGTGAAGTTCAGGGAGGCTCACGAATCGTCTCCGTCGCCGGGCTCACATCGGTGGCGTCGAAGGCGTACGTGCTTTCGCAGTTGCAGGAAGCCACCGGGCGAAGCTTTGCTGTTGTTACGCAGACCAACGAAGAGCTCGAGGCGTGGTCGTGCGATCTCGAGTTCTGGGCGAGCGACCCCGATCCGCGAATTCTGACATTGCCCTCATTCGACACCGATCCGTACTCGGGCATATCGCCCCACGCTGAAACCCAGGAGCGCCGTGCACTGTCGTTATGGCAGATGTCGCGCGGCAGCGTTCCGTTCGTTGTCCTGTCTGCCCGGTCGCTCGTAACGCGCACGACCCCGGCGAACGAGATACTCAAGCTCGGAGCCGTCCTTCGGAGGGATGAAGACTTCCCGCCGCAGGAGCTCGTCGATCGGCTCGTGTCTGCTGGCTACGTACGTGAGGAGCCGATAAACAACATCGGCCAGTTTTCGCTTCGCGGCGATCGAGTCGCCGAGCCGCCCGAGCGCCCAAGCAGCCAGGAGGTTGCCGGGCAGCGCAATGTGAATCACCAGCCACGGCATCTTCTCGCCCGCCCACGAGGCGCCGCACCGCGTCGAGTTCTTCGGCGACACGGTCGATTCGATCCGCGAGTTCGACCCCGACACTCAGCTCTCGACCGGCCAGCTCACGGAAGCTGCAATGGCACCCATGCGGGAGTTTTCTACGACCGAGCAGGATCTTAAGGACTGGGCGTTCTTTGTACGTGAGCGCTTTTCAGATGAGAGGTTCTCCCGCAACCTGAAAGACCGAACAGATATCGCTGCAGAGG
>CAMLKY010000183.1 GCA_946480545.1 uncultured Acidobacteriota bacterium | reverse complement strand
TTTTCGTCACGATCCTCGAACTCCCGCAAGGCGAGGATCGCTCCGACCTGGGCCAGGGCCTCGATCTGGAGCACGCCCGGCATCACCGGTGCTTCGGGAAAGTGGCCGGCAAAGAAGGGCTCGTTGATCGTGACCTGCTTAATGCCGACGATGCGGACGCGCGGCTCCAGCTCGATTATCTTGTCCACCAGCAGAAATGGATAGCGATGCGGAAGGATATCCTTTATTGCACGCGAGTCGTAGATTGTCATCGGCTTATCTGCAAATACTAAAAGTCAGCAGCCAGCAGAAGATAAAACTTCAACCGGCTGCTGACTGAAAAAACTGCTGGAGATATTAACGCGCGGGAGCGGCCGTCGAAGCGGTCGTCGCCGGACGAGCATTGAAGTACGTGATGAAATCTTTCGTTGCATCGATCTTCGTCTCGTCGAACGCAAGGATCAAACCGGCACCATCGAGCTTAGCGGCATCGAGGATCAAAGCATAACCCTTCGACTTAGCATATTCCTGCAGGGCACGTCCGATCTCCTGTCGGATCGGTCCCATCACCTGAGGCTCACGACGAGCTGCACGGTTCTTACCGTCTTCCTGCTTCCGCTTAATGGCGACCTCGAGATTTTGATATTCCTCGACCTTAGCCTGTGCGGCCTTCTGGTCGATGGGAACAGTTCCGGCGGCGGCCTGGTCCTGAAGCTTCTTAATCTCGGCACCGAGCGCCTGATATTTCGTAACCATTCCCTTGATCTCGGTCTCGAGCGGTGCAAACTCTGTCTCGAGTGCCTTCAAGGCAGCGGCGTAGCGGGTGATGCCGCCGGTCTGTGCAGCAAACGCCTCGCTATCGATGACCGCCATTCGGAACGGTGCGGGCTGGGCCGGAACCTGGCCGAAAGCCGATACCGCCATTACCGCCGCAAAAATAAAGCTAACGGCGATCAAACTAAATCTTCTCATTTTATGTAATGCTCCTTAAAAACTTGTGAACCTGAGTTGGTTTCGGGTTGTGACTATATCTTTGAAACTATTTTTCTCAAAACTGTTGCCTGCGGTAGCAGCTTATGAAAGAAAACACATAGTAGTTTATAGCCCAATTGATGTCAATTTTCTCATCCGCTCCGAAAACCTAGAATGTACGGCCCACAGTAAAGCGTAACCCGCTGCGTTTGCCGGGCAGGAAAATACCCGGAAGCTCCTCGGTAAATCCGAGTTTCGCGTTCGGATTGTAGTAATAGATCAGACGGAACGGCACGTTCACGATCGGGACCTGGACCCGGAGCTCGACACCCACGCTCGACTTAAAGTCGCGGAGCTTATTGAAAGCCGCGTCGTCTACTCGAAGCAGCGAGTTCTGCTGGACTTCGCCACGGAGAAATACAGGCTGAACACCGTCCGGGAGTCTCACGAACGGACAAAGCCCGCCCATGAGGTTACACATCGTCCGGAAGTCGCTCGCGCTCAGAATGCGGTCACCCGGTGCGAAGTACATAAGGCCCGGGATGAATGAGCTCAGACGTGTGTCGATCTCGGGGTTATTCGCAAGGACGAGCTGCGACAAACGGCCTGGGCCGATAAACGTGTCGTCCGCAAGGAATTCGCTGTTGATCCGCTGGGTTCCGGTGCTCCGGAGATTGAACACGCTGCCGACATCGGCAAAGAACGCGAGCGTAGCCGGTCCGAAGATCGGCATACGGTACTCGAAGTTGCCAAGAAGCTGCGTATCGCCGCCAATAAAGCGGAAGTTGCGGCTAAGCAGGGCCGCGTTGGGGCCATCGGGGCCGGTGAGCAAGCCGAGCGCCGCGATCTCGTCGCGGGTCCGCGGGTCCATGATCAGCGGTGTTACTGTCGATCCCGAAAGGGTCGTCGAGACCGAAACGTTTCTTGCCGTCACATAAGTGTCGAACGGAGCGATCGGCCCGATCGCACGCGAGTTGTAACCGCGGATGTCATTCTCGCTTCCCAGAAAGTACCGTTCGTAAACCGGAACGCCGCCCACGAATGCGATCGAGTTCGCGTTTCTGATCTTGTCGTTGACGGCGAACGCACCGATCGTTCCGGCCTGAACGCGGAATGCGAAGACCTCCGGATTCCGCGAGTTTCGGCGCCGGATCGGCATGTACCGCGAATAGCTTATATTCGGCTGGTACGTGCGGACATCACCGCCGAGACCAGCGAAAGCGAACGACATTGCGAGCTGCGATCCGCCCACGGTATCGATACCATTTGCCGCCGGCCGCCGCGTATCGTAGACGAATGAGGCCGTGACTCGGCTCGTCAGGATATTCGGCTGCTCGTAAATGACCGGGATGCGGGCAGTCGGATCCTCAGATTCGTTGATCGGCGGATCGGTGATCGATGTCGCCGAGAATTGATACGTAAGACCTACGCGTGAAAACTGCGTGAAGCGCCGCTTCTTGAAAAAGAGCTCTGAAAGCGGAGCCGTTGCGAACACGTTACCGCCGAGCGTGGTCTGCGTGAACAGGTTTGCATCATCGGTCAGGATCTGGCCGAGCGGGTTGAAGAGGTCCGTCAGGACATCGGTGTTCTGGGTGAGGAAAGTTCCTTCACCGAAGAACTTATATCGCGATGCGAACAGCGATACGCCGACCGAGATCGGACGATCACGAAAGTACGGCTCCTGATATGTGAACTGGAGGCTCTGCTGACGATTACCCGCACCGAGCGAGCAAGACAGCACCTCACCCCGTCCGGCGAGGTTGTTCGTCGAGTATTCGAGTCCGAAGAAAGAACCTCCGATACCCGACACGCCGCCGTTGAACGATATCTGCTGGCGGCCCTTTTCCTTGATCTTAACGATCAGATCGACGTCGCCCTGCTCTTCATCGGTCCGGATCTCGACGTCCTGCTCTTTATCGATCGGGTCGAAATACTGGGTCTGGTTCAAGCGGGCGATCGAGATATCGAGAAACCGCGAGTTATAGATGTCGCCTTCGTTGATCAGGAACTCACGACGCATCACCCGGTCGCGCGTGAACGTGTTGCCGGTGAACTCGAGTCTTCGCAGCGTGAACTGTTTACCTTCGTCGATAGTGATGGTGATGTCGACAACGCCTTCATTCGGATTCGAGGGATTATCGTGAAACTCCGGCTCGAACTCGGCGTTGTACTGTACAAATCCCTGCTGTCCATAGACATTCTTCAGTTCCTCATACACCGCATCCTGAAGGCGCTTGCCGTCCGCGATCTCGCCGGTCTTTAAGCCGACATAAGAGAGGATCTGCTGCTCGGAAAAGATCGAGTTACCTTCGACCTTGAGCTGACCCACACGAAAGATCTTGCCTTCCGTCACCGGGATCGTGATTCGAAGCGTGTCGTCCTTCGAAGAAATGAGCGGCAGCGGGAGCGTGATGAGCGGAATGAAGTCGGTACGTTTCAAGCCCAGGCCCTCGACGACCGGATCGCCGAGCCGCGCCTGAAAGTAGCCTTTCGAGAACATGTACGACCGGACGTTACGCTGAAGGTCGTATTGAAGCTTTCTTAGATCGAGAATGTCCTGCCCTTTGAACCTTGAGATCAGCCCTGTTTCCTTAACGAGCTGCAGGGCCCCGCGGAGCTCACCGTCGCTAAAGTTCTGGTTACCCTCAAACTGGATATCGACGATACGCGAGCGATTTCCCTGGTCGATCTCGAACGTGATGGCGACGGAGGTGGCAGAGACCTCCTCTTCCTTGATATTGACCGTCGCGTTCGGGTAACCCTTCGATGCCAGCAGCTCACGGAGGATGCGGGTGGCATTTCGTGCCTTCACGGGATCGTAAACAGCTTCCTTCGATATTCCGACACGCTGCTCGCGAAACGCTTTCAAGACGTCCGATTCCTGAACTGCCTCCAGGCCGGTGAACTGTAGGTCGCGAACGATCGGAAGCTCCCGGACCTCGAAAATTACGTTGACACCGCCGCGAGCTCCGTCCGTCGTTAAGACCCGGGTCGCGGTCTTGTCGAAGAAGTTCAGCGAGAGAAGCTCTCTCAGATCTCGTTCCAGGGCGGCCGGGTCGTAGACGTCGCCTGCACGCGTTTTGATGTAATAAAGAAGATCCTCGTCACGAAGACGACGATTGCCCGAAATATCAACCGATTCGACGATCTGTTGAGCTGCGGGAGCAACGGCCGAGGAAACGTTCGAGATACTTTCGGCTTTCCCGGGCACCAGGCCCGCGACCAGCACGAAACTTAATACTGCAAGCCCGAACGCGGTGATTCTCTGCATAAAAACAAAATGTCCCTGACTAAAGCGATTTAATGAGCCTGGGGAAAGCCTGGCAGCCGCTATGTCTGAAAATCGAAAACGATAGAATAAACAAATATTTGCGGCTTTTCAATGTCGGAATTTTTACTCACTTTTGGATTCGATGAACCAAAAAGTGGTTGCTTTGGAGGCTGCCGACAAACTTCGGAATTATACAGGCGAAGCCTGAAAAACAAAAAAGGTGCGTGCCCGGGCCGAACGGGCACACACCTTTGGGATTTAATAACCTTCGATACCTCTAAGCCTGGTGGAAGAACTCGGCTTCGATCTGCTCGGCTGCGACCGGTCTGAAAGACAGCTTTCCGTCGCTGCAGATGATCTCTACATCACTCTCACCGGCGACCTCACCCTGAATCAACGCCTCGGATAGCTCGTCCTCGACATATTTCTGCAAAGCTCGCTTCAACGGTCTCGCACCATAGCTGCGGTCAGAGCAAGTCTTTTCGATGAGCCAGTTCCGCGCTTCATCCGTCAAGCGGACCGTCAGGTTCCGGGCTTCCAGGATCTTGTTGAGGCCCTTCACCTGAAGGTCGATGATCTGTGACAGATCCGCGTCGGACAACTCGTCGAAGATTATTATCTCGTCGAGACGATTAATGAACTCGGGGGCGAAGGTCTGGCGTACCTGAGACATTACCTGCTCTTCCATCTTGTCCCTTGATACGTCACCGCCTGCCTGGAACCCGAGATTCCCGCGCTTTTGGATCGTCCGGGCACCGATGTTCGACGTCATGATGAAGATCGCATGCTTGCAATCTACCGTATTGCCCTGCGCATCGGTCAGGACGCCATCGTCAAAGACCTGCAGCAACAGATTAAAAAGGTCCGGATGGGCTTTCTCGATCTCGTCAAACAGCACAACAGAGTAGGGCGAGCGACGCAGCTTCTCGGTCAACTGGCCGCCATCGTCGTGTCCGACGTAGCCCGGAGGCGAGCCGATAAATTTCGCGACGGCGTGCTTCTCCATGAACTCGCTCATGTCGAATCGGATCAGCACACGCTCGGATGCGAATAGATATTCGGCAAGCGTCCTCGCGACCTCGGTCTTGCCGACGCCGGTCGGGCCTAGAAACAGAAAGGAGCCGACAGGCTTGTTCGGATTCTTCAATCCCGCGCGCGACCGACGTATCGCACGAGCCAGGGCCGATATGGCCGGCCGCTGCGAAACGATCCGTTCGTGCAGTTCGTTCTCGATGT
>CAMLKY010000182.1 GCA_946480545.1 uncultured Acidobacteriota bacterium | reverse complement strand
CGAGGGTGTGAAACTCGGCGACGATATCTCCGTTAGCCACTCGATAAGCCCCTATCTCGGTTACGCGGCACGGCGGTGTGCGAGCACCCGTCGTTTCAAAATCGAATACCACAAACCCGGCGGACGACAGCTCGATCGCATCGTGATCGCACGGTACCAGCTCCACCAGCTCTTCGCGCAACACGAGACGCGGATCGCGGCCGATTAGATCCGAGACCAAAAGCTTAGCAAGCGCCGGATCCGGATCTCGAATGCACATGATGCAGTCGACCACGGCAGTCGCCGATGCACTCCCCCCGATCGAGCGGAGGAATTCGATTGTCTCGTTGATCAGGAGCGAGTCGGATATGAGATTGGGCTTGGGCAGCATCTTGGAACATTCTAACGGTTAAGCCATGGTGCGTAAACGTCGGCCCGTCGCGAAGCCGAAACTTTTTTGGCATAATCTCCTTTCGACCGGATTCCAATGACCGACGTACTCCAACACTTTCGAAAAACTAACGCGCTACTCGACGGGCATTTTATTCTCTCGAGCGGTCTTCATTCGCCAAGTTATCTTCAATGCGCACTCGCGCTCGAGCGGCCGGCGGATGCACGACGATTTGGACGTGCGATCGCAGAACAGTTCGCCGGAACGACATCGACACCGTCGCCTCGCCGGCGATCGGCGGCCTGGTGATCGGCTATGCCGTGGCCGAGGCACTGGATGTACGATTCATCTGGACCGAACGTCAGGAAGGGGTGATGACCTTGCGTCGAGGATTTACGATCGCCCCCGGAGAGAAGATCCTCGTCGTCGAGGATGTCATTACAACCGGCGGCTCTACCCGCGAATGCATCGCGGCTCTTGAAGGAAACGGAGGAACGGTTATCGCTGCTGCATCGATCATCGATCGCTCCAACGGTAAGGCCGACGTCGGTGTGCCGCGTGTGTCGCTCGTCGAGATGGATGTGCCGACCTTTGAGCCGGCCGCTTGCCCACTGTGTGCAAACGGTGACGAAGCCTACAAACCCGGCAGCCGAAAATGATGTCGAATATCGATCGCTACTGGGCACAGTTCTGCGCACATTCGGACCTCGATCCGTCAACACCTTTCCAGAGCTGGTACTTTGGCAATACTGCCGAGATGGCAAGAGACCTGGCGTCGCTTGTCGTTGCCGGCACCAAGACGGCAACCGCGAGTCTGGTGGAGGTGAACAGGCTTCGGCCGATGGAAGCGCCGTCGCTCGACGGATATAGTATCGTCACGGACTTCCATGGTGAGCCGCTGTGTGTGATCCAAACCGCGGAAATCCGCGAGCTTGCCTTTGATGACGTAGACGCGCGTTTCGCAGCCGATGAAGGCGAAGGCGACCTGTCGCTCGAATACTGGCGGCGTGTTCATTGGGATTACTTCACCCGCGAAGCTCGCGAGCTTGGGCTAACATTCGATTCGCGCTCGATGATCTGCTGCGAGCGATTCAGACTACTGTACCCGAAATGAATTACAAGCTTTTGATCCAATACGACGGCACCGATTTCCACGGATGGCAGGTGCAGGAGAACGATCGCACGATCCAGGGTGAACTGGAGCGGGTGATCGGAATGTTGGACGATTCGAAGGTAAGCGTAGTTGGATCAGGTCGCACCGACGCGGGCGTACACGCCGAAGGCCAGGTCGCAAATGTCTTCATCAACCGCCAGTTTACGCCCGATAAGTTTCGGGCGGCGATCAACGGAAATCTGTGGCGTGACATCCGCATCATGAACGCCGAAAAAGCACCCGACGATTTTCACGCGCGCTTCTCGGCCCGGCGTAAGACGTATGTATACCGGATCGTGAACGCGCCGGTGATGTCGCCGTTCTGGCGCCGCTTCGCGCATCACGAGCATCGACCTTTGGACATCGCGAAGATGACGGCGGCCGGCCGGCTGCTCCTGGGTGAGCACGATTGGACGGCTTTTTCGTCGGCGCAAGCCGACGGCGAATCGCGGGTTCGCACGGTGCTCGATTGCTCGGTCGATTCGCGCTGGGACAGCCGCGCCTCGGCAAACATACTGGAGTTTCGTATCAGCGCTAACGGATTCCTGCGGTACATGGTGCGTTCGATAATCGGTACGATCCTCGAGGTCGGACGAGGCGAAAAAGATTCTGATACAATTCAAACTGCCATCGTCACCGGTGACCGGAGCCTCGCGGGAAAGACCGCGCCGGCGAACGGCCTGACACTCCTGAAAGTCGATTACGACTAGATCACGAATGTTCATCTATCACATTGTCCTTCCCGAGGTCTGGGAACGTTTCAAGAACAGGCCTTCATACCAGCCGGACAGCTTGACGACCGAAGGATTCATTCACTGCAGTTATTCCGGACAGCTCGAAGGCGTGCTGGAACGCTACTACCGGGGTGCTGAGAAAGTGCTGATCCTAAAGATCGACACCGAAAAGTTGCTTTCAAAGCTTGTGAAGGAGCCTTCGACCAACAACGAGATGTATCCGCACATATACGGCCGTTTGAACCATACTGCTGTCGTCGACGTACAAGAACGAGTCCTCAGGGGGAATGAAAAGGACTTCTCGTTCTGAAACGCCGATGCACGAACATTTCGCAGAAATACTAAAGCCGAATTCCGCCGATGCGAAGCTGCTCGCCGAGATCGACCTGGACCGCCTTCCGCAGCATATCGCGGTGATCATGGACGGTAACGGGCGTTGGGCCAAGAAACGCGGAAAGCCTCGAATCTTTGGGCATCGCGCAGGCGCTGACTCGGTCAAGGCGATAATCGATACGTGCACGCGGCTTCAGATCAAGGCCGTAACGCTTTACGCATTTTCCACCGAGAATTGGAAACGACCGAAGTCTGAAGTATCCGGACTGATGTCGATGCTAAAGAAGGTCCTGCGGCGAGAGCTCGAGGAAGTTAATTCATACAACATCAGATTTCAGACGATCGGCAATATTGCCGGGCTCGCGCCGGATGTGCAGTCCGAGCTTGCTTTCGCAACCGAACGTACCGCGAACAATACGGGCCTGGTGATGTGTGTGGCCCTCAACTATGGCGGGCGTGCCGAGATTACGGAGGCGTGCAGACGTGCAGTGAGCGATCTGGAACGCGATGGCCGGCGCCCGGCGGAATTGACCGAATCGGACATCGAACGGAATCTCTATACGCGTGGACTGCCCGAGGTCGATCTGCTGATTCGAACAAGCGGTGAGATGCGCATCTCGAATTTCCTTCTCTGGCAGATCGCGTACAGCGAGATTTATGTCACGCCCACACTGTTCCCGGATTTTAGGCGAAGCGAGATCTTCCAGGCGATCCTTGAGTACCAGCGTCGCGACCGACGGTTTGGTGGTGTAAAGCCGGCCTGACGCGCCGGGAGCTTTCGCGACGGCGGCAAAATCATTTCGCTGCTCCAGAGCGAAGAATGATCGCGGTTCTTCTTTGCTTCTTTGCGACGTTGGGGGACACCTACTGTGAACCGAACCGTACTCTCGTTCAAACCATAGTGCCGTCGCCGCGTGGATCAGTTTTCCCGCAGGCCGCTAAGACGCAAAGAAGAACACAGCACATGCAATTTCTCGGTTCCGACCCTCGACGCTATATAATCGCGTTGCAAACATTTCGGTCCCCCGGAGCGAGAATCTCGTTGACGCCGATTCTACAAGCATGAAGACCAGAATCCTGACTGCCCTTGTCGCGCTGCCGATCCTGATCGCATCGATCGTCCTGCCATCGTACTTTCCGGATACTGTTTGGATCTTTGTCGGCATCGCGGTTCTCGCTCTGGCGGCGGGCCTGTTCGAGTTTTATTCACTGACAAAGAAGCGTGAGCTGAAGGCCGATGCTGGAATAGCCTATCTTGGAGCGGCAGGTTTGACGGTCGCTTTCATCGTCGACGCCCCTTCGAGAGCGCCCGATCTGCTGATGATGGCGTTATGCATCTTCGTGATCATCGTTTTGATAACGCAGACATTTCGTTTCCAGAAGGACTTTTCGAAGATGCTGGGTGGGATGGGCGTCACTATCCTCGGTGTGCTGTACGTTGCGTTCCTCGGCGGTTTTCTGATCGCGACGCGTGTCGGATTCGAGGCTCATCCATTTCTGTCCACGCATCTACTCGGATTCTTTTTTCTCGTCCTGATGGGATCGGATACCGGCGCCTATTTCGCGGGCCGAGCGTTTGGGAAACATAAGTTGGCTCCCGGAATCTCGCCGGGCAAGACCGTCGAAGGTTTAGTCGGTGGAATCGTCGCAGCAGCCGCGTTCGGTGCCCTTTCAACGTTTTGGTTCTTTCCCGAGCTTCCGTACGCCGCATCGATCCCGCTCGCGTGCGCGATGGCGGTGATCGGAGTGTTGGGTGACCTCGCCGAGAGCGCTATGAAGCGCGGATCGAACACCAAAGATGCCGCCAGCATTCTTCCGGGTCACGGCGGTCTACTCGACCGTTTGGATAGCCTGTTGCTGAATGCTCCGATCCTGTACTATTTTGCACGGCTGTATTTCTAGGCGAGGTCTGATTCGCACCGAAATTTGCTAAATAGAAATGACTTCCTGTATTATCTCCCTTGCTTTATGAACGCCGTACTTCGAGTCGACGACAATAATACCTGAGGCGAGAGCGTTAATCCGTTGACGTTCCGCCTTTCGTTTGTCGCCAATTCGAAAGGCGTTTTTGTTTTTTGGGCGTTCGGAGTGCAGGCTTCAGCCTGTCACAAGCTAAAGCTTGCACTCCGAACGAAATCTTTATGCTGGACACACTAGGAAATCTGGAGCGGACTCACACTTGTGGGGAGTTGCGTGAATCGAATGTCGGGGAACAGGTCGTGTTGATGGGCTGGGTCGCGAAGAAGCGCGACTTTGGGGTCTTCACGTTCATCGACCTCCGTGACCGGGAGGGTATCACGCAAGTGGTCGTAAGCTCCGAGACCGCCGCTGACGCTCATAGTAAGGCCAAGAACATACGCGGTGAGTTTGTCATCGCGGTGAAGGGCGAGGTTGTTTCGCGGGCGGAGGGTACACACAACGCAAAGCTCGTTACGGGTGATATCGAGATCAAGGTGAGCGAGCTGCTTGTATTCAATGAAGCTAAGGTCCCGCCGTTCCAGTTAGAAGTGGCTGGCTCGGAGAATTTGGCCGACGAATCGACGCGTCTCAAGTACCGCTATCTCGATCTCCGGCGGCCACAGCTCCAGAACAATATCCGAATGCGTGCAAAAGCCGTTCGTGCGATACGCGAGTACTTTGACGCGCGCGGTTTCATTGAGATCGAAACACCGATCCTCCTGAAGTCGACACCCGAGGGCGCCCGCGACTTCATCGTGCCATCGCGTATTCATACGGGTAAGTTCTTTGCGCTGCCGCAGTCGCCGCAGATCCTGAAACAGATCACGATGATCGCCGGGCTGGACAAGTACTATCAGATCGCCCGGTGCTTTCGCGACGAGGACCTGCGCGCCGACCGACAGCCCGAGTT
>CAMLKY010000181.1 GCA_946480545.1 uncultured Acidobacteriota bacterium | reverse complement strand
TTTTCTGGACCGTACAGTTCGGTATGGAACTACGCTACGTTGGGCACGCAAAGGAGTGGGACGAGATCGTCGTCGATGGCGATGTTGAGAAACAAGACTTTCTTGCCTTCTACGTCAAAGACCAAAAGATCATGGCGGTCGCCGGTGTGAATCGGGATCGAGACATCGCCATCTGGGAAGAAAAGATCCGTAGCGGCCAAACGCTGTCGGCCGATCAATTGAAAGGTGAGGGAGTGAGGGTTCGTGACTCGATGGATCCGGTGAGATCCCCGGCATCCGCTTTGCTGTGAGTCAGACCGTGAGTAGGACGAAGGATGAACCGTTATCAAAGATCTGGACCATCGGGCATTCGACCCGTACTCTGGACGAGTTTCTGGAATTGCTGATCACCAATGACATTCAAGCCGTGGCGGATGTCCGCAGTTATCCGGGCTCGCGGCGATACCCGCACTTCAACGCTGACGCCTTGGGCGTATCGCTTACGGAAAGAGGGATTGACTATGTGCCTCTGAAAAAGCTTGGAGGACGGCGTCGAACCTCGGCCGATTCGCCGAACACAGTTTGGCGGAGTGCGGCTTTCCGCGGGTATGCGGACTACATGGCCACACCGGAATTCAAGGAAGGTATCAGCGAACTATCCGAGCTCGCGCGTCGACGCCGAACTGCCATCATGTGTGCGGAATCGGTCTGGTGGCGATGTCACCGGTCACTTATCTCGGATCACCTAAAGGTCTCCGGTGTGACCGTGGAACATATCATGGACGGCAAGACGAACACGGTCCACCCGTTCACGGCCGCGGCTCGCATCGTCGACGGCGAACTGCGTTACGGACCCGCGGAGTAGGTAGGGCTTTTATTATGGAGATCATCGGATGGATCGGAACGGCGCTCGTGATCGTCGCGTACTATCCACAGATCCATCACCTGTGGGTTGAAAAATGCGCCTGGGGAATAAGCGTCTCGACGTGGGTCATCTGGCTTCTCGCGAGTATCCTTCTGCTGATCTACTGCATCGTTCGAGGCGAGATCTTATTGAGCGTCGTGCAACTGACGAATATGGCATCGATCATCACGACGATCGCACTCGTCCAGAGGAGCAACGATGTCTGCTCATACCACCTTCCAGCCGGCATGCGTGAAAACACCTGACCGATCACGTGGTAACACCCTCGAACTGCTCGCCTGAATAACCTACGATAAGGATGTACGCCGCGCTGGGGGCTTTTTGGCCTCGAGCGCCGCCGAACAGTTTTTCTACGAATCACGGACCAGTTATGGATACAACACACGAGCACCCTAAATTCTTCGATAACGTTTCGAAGTACTTCGACCGGGCCGCGGCATTTACGCAGCATCCCGCCGGACTGCTGGAACAGATCAAGGTCTGTAACAGTGTCTATTCGTTTCAATTCCCCATCCGCACGAGTCGCGGGATCGAGGTCATCTCCGGATGGCGCGTTCAGCACAGCCATCACAAACTTCCTGTAAAGGGCGGCATCCGGTTCTCGGAAGACGCGAATGAAGACGAGGTGAAAGCCCTAGCCGCCCTTATGACATACAAGTGCGCGGTGATGGACGTTCCGTTCGGCGGCGCAAAGGGCGGGATTCAGATCGATCCGAAAAAATATTCTCTCGAGGAACTCGAAAGGATAACCCGTCGCTACACGAGTGAGCTTATCAAGAAGAATTTCATAGGGCCCGGAATTGACGTTCCCGCACCGGACTATGGCACTGGGGCGCGGGAGATGTCCTGGATCGCCGACACCTATGCGGCGTTCCATCCGGGCGAGATAGATGCGCTCGCCAGCGTGACCGGAAAGCCAGTATCTCAGGGCGGTGTTCGCGGACGGTTCGAGGCGACGGGGCGCGGCGTTTTCTTCGGCCTGCTCGAAGCATGTTCGTATGAAGACGACATGAAGCAGATCGGGCTCAGCGCCGGTCTTGCCGGGAAGACGGTCGTCGTTCAGGGATTGGGAAACGTCGGATACCATGCCGCCCTCTATTGCCAGCAACACGGGGCGATCATCAAGGGGCTGGCCGAGTACGAGGGTGCGATCGTCAACGAAGGCGGACTTGATATCGAAGCGGTGATGAAGCATCGGAAGGAGACCGGTTCGATCCTCAACTTCCCCGGATCCGTAAATCTCGCCGACCGGAACGAAGCACTCGAACTGGAGTGCGACATTCTGATTCCCGCCGCACTCGAAAATCAGATAACCGGCGACAACGCGCCGCGGATCAACGCAAAGATAGTTGCCGAGGCCGCGAACGGACCAACGACAGCCGCGGCCGAAGATATCCTGATGAAAAAGGACATCATGGTTATCCCCGATATCTATCTGAACGCCGGCGGCGTTACGGTCTCTTACTTCGAATGGCTGAAGAACCTCTCGCACGTACGGTTCGGTCGCATGGGAAAACGGTTCGAGCAGAACACGAACGAGAGCCTGTTGCGTGCCGTCGAAGGCACGACCGGGAAGAAGCTGAGTGATGCGGAGATCAGGACTATCGCACGCGGCGCCGATGAGATCGACCTTGTTAACTCGGGTCTGCAGGAAACAATGGTCGCCGGCTATCAGCAGATCCGAGAAACGTGGAGGTCCGATGAGAGGATCCCGAATCTGCGAACGGCCGCTTTCATAAATGCGATCAACAAGGTCGCTACCTGCTACGGCGAGCTGGGAATTTTCCCATAGTCGTTCCGCTACAGAAAAATATGCACGGGACCGAACCAGCTCACCGGTCCCGGCATAAGTCAGGAGGAGAAAAATGACCCAGCAAACAACGATCTATGTAACCGAGACAGATCGCGACCGGCTCAGTAACCTGATCGATCAGGTGCGAGACTACGATGATCGCGCAAATCTCGCGTACGTTAACAAACTGGAAGAAGAGCTGAAGTATGCCGAGGTAGTCGCCTCAGAGGAGATCCCCGCCGATGTTGTCACGATGCGCTCGCAGATCAAATTGAAGGACCTGGATACCAATGAAGAGAAAGTCTATTCGATAGTCTTTCCTACCGAGGCGAATTTCGACGAGGGCAAGATCTCGATCCTCGCGCCGCTGGCTACAGCGCTGCTTGGATACAAGCGCGGGGAGATCGTTGAGGTCGAGGCTCCGGGCGGCGTGCGTCGTCTGCTGATCTCCGAGATCCTCTACCAGCCTGAGGCGGTGGGTAATTACGACCTTTGATCGAAACTCACATCGCGATCGACGCGTTGATCTGCGGGACCGCAATATTGTTTTCCGCGAGCGCCTGACTCGCGGCCATCGACAGCTCGGTGGCGATCTGGTTTGTTTTCGTATGGTCGGTTGCCCACACGCGCAGCTTGAAGTCGAGGCCGACGGCTCCGAGATCATTCAGCAGAACCTGGGGCTCCGGTTTCTCGGCGACAAGCGGATGGGCGCCGGCAAGCCGCATCAGGAGATCGGTAACGAGCGAAGTGTTCGCGCCGTGTGCGACCCTCACCGGGATCTCGACGCCGCGCTTTCGCGTTGAACGCGTCCAATTCTGTACATTCTCACTGATCAGTTTGCTGTTCGGGACGATTATCTCGGAGTTGTCCCACTGCCGAATTACGCTCGCACGGATCCCGATTCGCCTGACCGTGCCGCTTGCATCCGCGATGCGGATCTCGTCACCGATCTTGACCGGTCGTTCGAATAATAAGATCAGGCCCGAAACGAAATTGTTGAAGATGGTCTGCAGACCAAAACCGATGCCGACGCCGAACGCGCCGACGAGCACGGTGAAGCGTGTCAGATCGAATCCGGCGGCGCCGACCGCGAAGAAGAAACCGACGAGCAATATGACGTAATTGAGGATCGTCGAGATCGCATACGGAATTCCCTGCGCCAACGGGAACCTCGGATAGACATCTTCCTCGAGTACGAATCGAACAAATCGTGAAAGCAGGAACGCGGCCCACACGAGTCCGAAGAACAACAGCACGTCACTCGCCGAGATATTGAGCGAACCGACGTTTACCTCGGCGGTCAGCACCGATCTGATGCGGGCGAGAAATCCTTCGCGAAGACTGAAGAGCTCGAGCGTTATCAGGATCCAGAGTGCAACGGCTATCCAGCGAATGACACGCTGTATTTTTCTCTGGATCATCGCCGCATGATTCCGCACCATCTTCAACAAGCTCAACGGCCGGAACCGAAGCGCGAAGACGATCAGCCCGTCGACGATATGGACAACGGCGTAGAGGACGATGCCGACATACGCACTGCGAAGGATAGCGTCGCCTATAAGCCGTGAGAGGTTCACGAAGCCGAACGCATTTGCCAGGAACGCCACAGCGAGAAAGGGCATGGCGACAAACGATCCGATACGTACGACCGAATAAACGCGCCCCCGGACTCTGTCGCCAGATGCGTCGCCGGCAAATCTCGTTCGGTAAAACCACAAGAAGAACAGGAATCCGCCAAGCATCTCGGCAAGAAATAACGGGCGGGCAATGCCGGGAATCGCTTCGACGATGACCCGGACCTGGTCAACGAGAAAGAAAACGACAAGTGAATAAAGGAGCGGGTAGAGCGTCGTCTCGACCAGCTTCCTGAGAATAAAGACCGTCGGAAAAAGCGCGATGGCACCTAGTATCGCGCCCAGCATCTGCGGTGTTTGAGGATAGATCCGCGAACTGAAAAGTATCGCAAGCACGAGCGCCGTTGAAATCGGCAAGTAAAAGATAACGGCCGACGGTCGGAGCTCGGGGTTTGCTTCCACGAGAGGCCGGGCGCGACCACGCAGGTACGAAAGAACTCCGGCAAACGCGGCAAATATCAGAATGTGGATGATGAGCCTGCCGCGGTTACGTGCGCCGAAAGCGTTCAGCCCGCTTAACTGCGTCTGAAGCGAATCCCGGACACCCCGCGACATGCCCTGGTCAGTCCACAACTCGGCGCTCCAGATCGGTGGGGCATCGCGGACCAGAAGCCGACCGACGAGAGATTCGCGAGCCGAGCGGATAGAAGCGATGACTTCGTCTACGCGTTTTTGCTGCTCGGCAACCCGGTTCTGCAGCGCGACGACGATTCGCTGTTCGGCTTCGATCTGCCGGCGCGTCTCGGCGGCGGTCTGGAGGATTCCCTCGATCCGGCCCAGGACCTCGGGCGGCGTTTCTGCCGCCCTCAGATCTTCCAGCGTCTTTCGCCATCGTTCGCTCAGCTCATCCAGCCGGTTCAGATCGCTTTCCAGCTTCCGAGCGCGAGCCGCGAGATCGGCGGTCCATTCCGGGAGATCTCTCGTCAGCGACCGCCAGTCGGCCTCAAACGTGCGCAGATTGTCGAGTGAGGTTGTACCCTCGATGACCTGCGCCGTTTCTTCGAGCCGTGCATTGATCTCCTCGGTCAACGCCGGTAGTTGCTCCTCGGCCGCCCGCGTCACCGGATCCGGCGACGCGCCGGAGGCGATCTCCTTAAGCGTCGCTGACGCATTCTCGGCTTGCGCGATTACTTCGGAAAAAGGGATCGCCGACGGGCTCGGTGCGGGTGCCG
>CAMLKY010000180.1 GCA_946480545.1 uncultured Acidobacteriota bacterium | reverse complement strand
GGTCGCCCTCCGTGAGGACCGAGATCACGATCCCGTCGCGGGCCTTTACCTCGACGATGTTGGAGTGCGTCTTCTCATAACGCAGCTCGCTCGCCGCATTACCCGGCTCGCGCGTGTTCACTACTACAACCGGAAGCTTCTCGTCGATCAACGCATTCGGCCCATGCTTCATCTCGCCGGCAGGGTAGCCTTCGGCGTGGATATAGCTGATCTCCTTCAGCTCTATCTTCAGTGGGAGTTCCGCGAGGTCCTGCGCCAGCCGTTTTGCTTCATCGGCCGAGATCGCGCCACGCAATTCGCCAAGGTAGAGGGCGAACAGGTACAAGGCGACCATCTGGGCCGTGAACGCTTTCGTCGACGCCACGCCGATCTCGGGGCCCGCGTGCGTGAGGATCGTCCCGTCAGCTTCGCGATGGATCATCGAGCCCTGGACGTTACAGATCGCGAGCACCTTGCAGCCCGCCTGTTTCGCTTCTCTCATCGCCGCGATCGTGTCAGCCGTCTCGCCTGATTGCGATATGACGATCAGAAGATCGTTCTCCGTCAGCACCGGATCTCGATACCGAAATTCCGAAGCGTAGTCGACATCAACCGGCACGCGCGCCAGCTTCTCGATCATGTACTTTCCGGCGAGCGCGGCGTGCCAGCTCGTTCCGCATGCAGCAATCTTGATCGATGTCAGCGAGCGAAAATCCTCCTCGGAAATATCCATTTCATCGAGATAGACCTTACCCGTATCCAGCGATACCCGACCTTGCACCGTGTCACGAACCGCACGCGGCTGCTCATAGATCTCCTTCAGCATGAAATGCTTGAACCCGCCCTTCTCGGCCATGATCGGGTCCCACGTTATCCGCTGCTGCTTTGGCTCGACTACATTGCCGTCAAAGTCTGTGACACGAACCGAGTCCCGCGTCAGTACCGCGATCTCGCGATCACCGAGGAAGAAGACATCGCGCGTGTGCTGGAGGATCGGGGGAATGTCGGAGGCAACAAAGAACTCGCCGTCACCGAGGCCGATCACGACCGGAGGACCTTCGCGGACGGCGATTATCGTATCGGGCTCATCGACCGAGATGATCGAGAGCGCAAATATCCCGCGAAGCTCCTTTACTGCTTTGCGTACCGCCTCTTCGAGCGAGAGATTCTCTTTGTCTTTGTAATGGCCGATCAGGTGTGCGACGACTTCAGTATCGGTTTCCGTTTTGAAGCTGCTGCCGTTCGAGGCGAGACGCTCCTTTAGCGACAGATAGTTCTCGATAATGCCGTTATGAACGACAACCACTTTGCCGGACTGATCGCGGTGCGGGTGGGCATTCTCTTCGGTCGGCCGTCCGTGCGTCGCCCAACGCGTGTGACCTATCCCGTAATTTCCGTCCAACGGATTGAGGCGGATGCACTCTTCGAGATTCCGGAGCTTGCCCTCGGCACGGCGTAGCTCGAGATGCTTCTGCTCATCCACCACGGCGATACCCGCCGAGTCGTAACCGCGATACTCGAGCTTTCTCAGACCGTCGATGATCAACGGCACGACCTGCTTGTTTCCAACGTATCCAACAATTCCACACATAAAAACTACTTATTCGACCTCGTAAAAATCATCGTCGAGTCTAAAGGAGATTTCGGCTTCTCTCCCGGGGAAGAGTGGTTCGCCGAAAAAGCTCGCGCTCTGCGGATCAAGGTATTTCCACCATCTGCCAGACTGTATTCCAACGAGCCAACCTGAATCTTCTTGTTGTGATCGTCGAGCGAGAACAGAAGGATTACCAGTTTGCCATCAACGACCTTGGCTACAGCCTGATGTCTTGAAACTTTTGTATCGATTGGGGCGCTCTCCCCACGACCGTCGGCGTAATAAGTTTCAACTTTGATCGCCTCCGGCGGAAACGGTTCTTTCAGATAAGAGGTGTCGTAATAGCCACTCTCTTTGATCGTGTATGCGACTCCTTTCTGTTCAATCGAAATCCACAAGCCATAAGATTTCACGCTTTTCACCAATTCGCCGGCGAGTTCGCTTAATTCGGAACGGGAAGCATCGAGTCTCCACTCGCCTCTCAGATCCGGTAAGGCGATATTCGAATTAGATACCTGACCGAAACTCTTCGCTCCGAGGAAAAGCAGTAGTGCGATCGCGAGGCTAAAGTGGACGATCTGTTTGACATGAAAGAAACCAACAATTCCATGCATAAGATTATTGGACCGAATGATAGAGTCCGTGAACCACAACAAGCACCGACTCCTCATCCGTCGATTCGAGTACCGCATCTCGCAGCTCGTCTGTGTACTTCGACAGAGCTTTGAAGTTCTTATCGAAATCGAATGGCGTATCGGCGTATATCAGGTTGATCCGATCGAAGTCCCGCTTCCCTTCTGAGCTTAGATAGAGTCCCTTTATATCCTTGATGACCGTGCATCCGCCGAAAGTCGTCAAGAATTCCTGCTCGAAGGCACGCACAAGACGGCGGTAATTAGCCTTGTCGCGCTCCGGGAGATATACCTCAATCCTTGCTCTTTTTAATAGCGGCAACGAACTTCTCCTTTCGCTCGGCAAACGATCTCATCCGCCTGATCGCCTCTTCTTTTGAAACCTGCTCAGGCGAATCGGATGGCTGTTTCTTTTCCTTCTGCTTCTTAGCCATGCTCACCAGGCGTTCAAACTTACCCGAGCGATCATTCCGATAACCCAAAGAACCACGCCTACGATAGAAAGAACCTTCGCGAGTTGAGCCATACTTCGCCTGCCTTCCTCCACCTGATAGATGTCGATGTTCGTGAGTACCTCTTGTGCGGTCGTAAATCCCAGATACGCGAAGATCGGCGGGCAGCAGAAAATGCTCAGGGCGGCGTAGATCAGCGCCTTGTTGGTGCCTTTTCTAATTTCCTCGGCGTAATGCTGACGGGTTCCGCCTCCAAATATTGAATCGTCGGGTGGCGGTGGCGGGGTCCACCCAGGGTTATTTGGATCCTGCATTTTTTTCCTCAACTTTATCAGAATGATTTTCGTCGGTATCGAGCCCTAGCTTCCGAATCGATCTCGCCGGGGCACCGACTACAAGGTTGTTCGCCTCGACGTCTTTCGTGACAACACTTCCCGCCCCCGTCACAGCACCGTCACCCACCGACACTGGTGCCACTAGCATCGTATCCGAACCGATTTTCACGTTATTCCCGATACGCGTCTCATGCTTGTTCTTACCGTCGTAGTTGCATGTGATCGTGCCTGCACCGATGTTCGTATTCTCGCCGATCGTTGCGTCCCCGAGATAGGTCAGGTGACTTGCTTTTGATCCGTCGCCTAACGTCGTTTTTTTGAGCTCGACAAAGTTCCCGACCTTCGAGTTGGGGCGCATATTCGCGTGTCCCCTAAGATGTGCCATGGGTCCGACGGTACAACTGTTTCCGATCTCGGAGTCGACGATCAGACAGTTATCGAGAATCTCGACGCCGTGCCCGATCATCGAATGCGCGATACGCGTTCCCGACCGGATCGTGCATCCGTCGCCGATCTCTGTCTCGCCCTCGATCGTGACATTCGGGAAGATGACCGTGTCACGGCCGATCCGCGCTCCCTCGCTGACGTACGTATTCTTCGGGTCTACAAATGTGACGCCGTGGTCGAGCATCAACCGCATTATCGTTCGGCGATTCAGAAGCCGTTCGAGATCGGCAAGCTGAGCGCGATTATTAACCCCCTCGACTTCATAGGCATCATGATGCTGGTAGATCGCCACGTCCTCGCCTGCTTCGCGAAGCAAAGCGGGAACGTCGGTCAGATAGTATTCGCCCTGTGCATTATCATTTCGCACCTTTTCCAGGGCGGCGAACAGCAGTCTTGTATCGAAGCAATAGATTCCGGCGTTGATCTCATTTATCTCGCGCTCATCCTCGGTAGCGTCGCGTTGCTCGACTATCCGCTCAAACAGACCTTCGCGATCGCGGACGACGCGGCCGTAACCGGTCGGATCCTTCAGCTTGACCGTAAGTATCGTGCAGGCGGCGCCTTTTCCGCGATGAGCATGATGGTGTTGAACCAGTCCCGCGAGCGTCTCAGGCCTGATCATCGGGACGTCGCCGGACAGCACGAGGAGCGTCGAATCGTGATCCTTCAAGTATTCACGTGCCGCATTGACTGCGTCCCCGGTTCCGAGCTGTTGTTGCTGCTCCACGAAGACCGCCTGGTCTGCGCCGAATACGTTGAGCACTGCATCGGTGACGTCAGAGCCTTGATGGCCGATCACAACGTAGATCTTTTCCGGGCCGAGCGCGGCAGCGGTTCTGGAAACGTGATTGATGAGCGGGCGTCCGTCTAGCCGGTGCAATACCTTTGCGAGATCCGACCGCATCCGGGTGCCTAGTCCGGCGGCGAGGATCAGGACATCGAGAGTTTTGTGTTCTTCACGAACATCTACCATAAGCGACAGATTCTACAACGTATGCCAGTGGTAATAGTAAGGCTTTTCTATCACCGAGGCGAAACGAAATAGGCTGGGCAACGACGGGCAATTTTGAAATTACCTCAGTTGCTAACAATCGAAGCTCCAACTTTGCGGCTTAACGCTTTGCAAGAAAATCGGCTCGGGGAATAGCGAAACTGGTGTTCTTACAAAGCCGGTAAGCCCCAAACAATTCGCAATAGGTCATCGAGTGAGACTCAATACTGTCTTTGCCAATCTTGCAGGGTCATGACGGACCAACTCACCCTCGTCGAGCAAGTTGGCGTGGACAACCGTCGCACCCTCGATCACAGGAGCGTCGATAGAGCCGTGTACCCCGATCTGCTCTGCCCCGTCGCGCGTGTAAAGCTCGGCCTGCCGTGCGGTGATCGGACGGTCGTTAACGACGAGGTAATCGAAATTCAAACGAGGTGCGTATTCGCGAACGATCTCGAGGTGCCGTCGTGCCGTGAGCCCGTCGGTCTCACCCGGCTGGGTCATCAGGTTGCAGACGAATATCTTTACGGCCGAAGAGTTCGCGATCTCATCGACAACTCCCCGAACAAGCAGCGGTGGCAGGAGACTTGTGTAAAGCGAGCCGGGCCCGACAGTTATTACATCGGCGTACTGGATCGCGGCGGTGGCGTCATGATGAGGCGAACAGTCCTCGGGCTCGAGGTAGAGTCGTTCGATCCGGCCGCCGGTTTTGGAGATGTTGGTCTCGCCCCGCACGACGGTTCCATCGGCGAGACGCGCGGCGATCCGGACATCCGAGACGGTCGCTGGATAGATGTGCCCTTTGCTGGCCAGAACCTCAGACGAAAGTCGCACCGCTTCGGCAAAGTCCCCGGTAACTTCGCATAAAGCGGCGAGAAACAGGTTGCCGAAATTATGGCCCGCGAGATCGCCGTCCCCCGAAAATCGGTGTTTGAAGAGCTTTGCCAGGAGGTGTGAATCCTCGGATAGAGCGACCATGCAGTTCCGTATGTCGCCCGGCGGCGGCATCTGAAACTCTGTACGGAGCCGTCCCGAGCTTCCGCCGTCATCCGAGACGGCCACGATCGCAGACAGCCGTTCG
>CAMLKY010000179.1 GCA_946480545.1 uncultured Acidobacteriota bacterium | reverse complement strand
GACCGCTTATCGACGTCTGCTGTGTGTGCGAGATCGCTCGCGCGCGGGTGATCCGACGGTAGCCGGATCTTGCCTTCGAGAAAATCCATGTGGGTCGCGAGGTAGCTCGCGGGAGTCCCGAGGTCCCGCCAGTATTCTCCGCTCAGGACATGCGCATGAAATGGCCGCTTCGATTCGATCAGCTTCGGAAATACATCGTATTCGAACGACCGGTTCTCGTTTTCGGGGATCAGATCCAGCACGCTGGGTTCGAGTACGTATATGCCGGCATTGATGGTGTTGAGCTTGAGCTTCTCGAGCACGTCCGCCGAAGGCTTCTCCAGAAATCGCAGCACCGCGCCGTCCTTCGTAGTCTCGACGAGCCCGAACTTCGAGGGGTCCTCGACCGGGGCAAGCACGATCGTCGCTTCCGCGGCGCTCCGCTTATGCGTCGCAATGATCGACGCAAGATCGACGTCGGTGATGATATCGCCATTGAATACGACGGTCGTCTCGCGGATCGATCCGGCGGCGAACTTGTATGCGCCGGCAGTTCCCATCGGGCTGGGCTCGGTCAAGAATCTCAGGCTGACGCCGTGGTCGGACCCGTCACCGAGAAGATCCTCGATCTTATCCGGCTGATAACTAAGTGAGAGCGTGATGTCCGTGATACCGGCACGCGCCAGAATGTCGACCTGATAAAGCAGCAACGGCCGGTTGAGAACAGGAACGATAGGCTTGGGCGTATAGACCGTCAGCGGCCTCAATCGGGTTCCCTTACCACCCGCGAGAATAAGTGCCTGCATAAAAAGACAGTGAAGAAAAGCAAAGACTTAGCCTAGAAAAAACCTTCGGAAAAATCAAAGGATCGTGCCCGGTCGTGAGGTTGAACAATGCCAATGTATGTTGACACTTTTTTCGGCTATGTGTTAGTTTATTTCTTGCAGGTAAGACCCCTTAAGGCTCTGTACACTCCGACTTCGCTAGAACGACAACCCAATCCTCATTCTGACTTCGATCCAGAACTGTCTGTAGTTCATCATGGCCTTCGATAAGACAAAGTTAATGCGAAATGCCGAAAGGTATTTGGCTCAGGGAAAGATTCAGTCCGCGATCGGCGAATACAAGCAGGTCGTTGCGAATGATACGAAGGACTTTGGGACATTGAACATGCTTGGTGACCTCCACGCCAAGAATTCCGACAAGAACCAGGCCGTCAAGTGCTATACCTCGGTCGCTGAACATTACAGCAAACAAGGCTTCGCACAGAAGGCAATCGCGGTTTACAACAAGATCACAAAGCTCCAGGGGCCGAGCATCGATATCTCGGCGAAGCTCGCCGACCTTTACAAGTTCAAAGGGTCCGTGAATGAGGCACGCGCCCATTACACGACTGTCGCGGAACATTACGAGAGCCTCGGCCAGAAAGTAGAGGCGTTGGAAGTTCGCAAGCAGATCGCGTCGCTCGATCCGAACGATACAACGAGCTACCTGAAGATCGCGGAAGCGTACCTGGAGGAAAACGAGGCCGATGCGGCTGCTGATGCGTTCGCGGAAGCGGCGGCGCGCCTCACCAAGAAGGGCGAACACGCGGACGCACTCGAGGCACTCGATAGGGCACTCGAGTTAAAACCCACCGAGCCAAAGATCCTCGCGGCTTTCGTACAGTCACATTTTTCGCTGGGAACCCCGGATGTTGCGGCTGAGTGTCTCGCGAACATCCATAAAGACCAGCCCCACGATCAGGATGTGCTTCAACTTCTGATCGACTGCCAACTCGAAGTTGGCAATACAGAATCTGCTGAACAAGCGATCATCAGCCTTGTCGAAAAAGATCCGGGTGCATATCCGAAATTGCTCGATCTCGCACGCACCTATCTCAACGCCGCCGACGCAGATGCCGCTGCGCGGGTCACGACCATCTCGTCTGAGCATCTTCTGCTAGCCGGTCAGGCGGATGATTTTCAGAATCTCGTCACCGAAATACTTGCGATAGATCCCGAACAGCTCGAGGGCCTACGGCTAAAAGCCAGACTCGCAACGTGGCAACGCGATGAGAGTGGAATGCACGACGCGCTGGCTGAGCTCGCTCGAGTCGCGAGGCTTCGCGAGTCGGTGGATGATGAACGACTCGCTCTCTCGCAACTGGTGATGGTTGCTCCGCACGAGCCGCAATACGCTGAACGGCTGCGTGAGATCAATGATGAATTCGGCTATGAGGATTCGTACGATTCGAACGGCGGCTTCGACTCGCGTTTCGCTAAGCCGGGTCCGGTCGCCCCGCCTGAGTTGGAAACGTTCGAAGTAGCCTCGATCGATGATTCGCTGGAAGGCTACGAGATCGATGATATTTCGTCGGCCGATTTTGCCATCGTAGGCGGCGACCTGTCGGACGAGCCGATCGTTTCCGGCGACGATCTCGAGGCCGACGCTGATCGATTGCTTCGGGAGGTCGACAGCATTCGCTTCTACATCGACAGCGGATATATCGAACTCGCCGAGAAGGCGATCGATGAGCTTCGCCTGGAATTCGGGCAGTGTGCAGAGGTCGCCGATCTGGTTGCGTATCTCGCATCGAAAACTGTGGCGTCGACGCCGGAAGCTGAGGAGTCGGTAGCAACCGCACCCGTGATCGAAGCGGCGGTCGTTGATCCGCCCGCGGCTGCATCGAACGGCAATGGAAATGCTTCGCATAGCGGGTTCGGGATCGCGGATCTTCGAAGTGAGCTGGGGCTCGATGACGCTGACGCCGTCGATGATTCGGATTACGACACGCACTATCACACCGCCGTTGCCTATCAGGAGATGGGACTTCTCGACGAAGCGGTGAAGGAATTTCAGGAGGCGGTCGGCCTTGTTCAGCCGAATGACCCAGGCCGTCGCTTCTTCCACTGTGCGAATCTGCTAGGCCACTGCTTCATGCAAAAGGGAATGCCCAGCCTGGCGCTTACATGGTATCTAAGAGCACTCGAGACGCCGGGGCTTAGCGACGAAGAGAAACAGGGTATCTGGTATGAGCTTGCTTCGGCGTATGAGGCCGACGGCGACATGGAGAACGCGGGCCGATACTTTGAGCAGGTTTACGCGGAAAATATCGATTTTCGCGATGTCAGCGAACGGGTAAAGAACATTGCCGTGAGCCGATAAAGTCGGTTGTTCCCAAAATTCGAAGGCGTTATAATCGGCGGTGTGGTTGAAAAACTGACCGTCATTTTTTTTATTGTTCTCTGCCTTCTGCTCGGGTTCTATCTGATCCTCTCGCCGTGGGACACCTTGTTCGGCAATTGGGGCGAGAACTACCTGCTCGTATTTGTGTCCGATCGGGCAGGTTTTCCGATCCTTCAAAAGACTGTCGCGTCGAACTGGTTCCGCGGTGCGGTAACGGGTCTCGGCGTCGTTAATATCCTCATCGCGTTTTGGGAAGCAGCCCACTTTAACCAAAGCGTCGCCATGCTCCGGGGCGAAAAGACAAGCGACAAGTGAACCGCCTGGGCGAGCCCCCTTACGTCTGTCTCGTAACTCCGGGTCGCACGACATCCGCTAATTTCCTTGCTGAAAGATCTAGCCTGCTTGATACGATCCGCAGCGCGTGTAACGACGGCGTCAACATGGTTCAGATCCGGGAGAAGCAACTGCCGGCACGAATGTTGTTTGAGCTCGTGCTCGACGCGGTCGAGATCACGTCCCAGTGCGGAGCACTTCTTCTTGTGAACGATCGGGCGGACGTGGCGATCGCTGCCCGAGCCGGTGGTGTGCACCTGACCGAAAACTCCATTCCGGTCGCTGCTCTGCGAGCGAGATTCGGCGAACATATTATCGTGGGCGTCTCGACCCATTCTTCGGAGGATGCTGCGAACCAGCTTTCTGCCGGCGCCGATTATGTGTTCTGGGGGCCGGTCTTCGAGACACCCGGGAAGGGGCCGCCTCGCGGCGTTGACGCGTTACGCGAAACGGTGGCCGCGGCCGGGGGTCCGGTAGTTGCGATTGGTGGTATCGACGCCGGGAACGTGGAGGAGGTACTTAGCTCCGGCGTGGCTGGAGTGGCCGCGATACGAACGCTCTCCGACACGACCGCTCGCCGTGAATTCCTCGGGCGCGTGCGCGCGGGATGGCAGGGTAAGATGGTTTTATGAGTAAGCCGCCAGTATGCCTATCCATCGCGGGGCTTGATCCCTCGGGTGGGGCAGGCGTTATCGCCGACATAAAAACCTTTTCTGCATTCGGGTGTTTCGCCACGGCCGTTGTGACCTCCCTCACTTTCCAGAATACCCAGGGAGTGTTCGGGGCCGAGCACGTCAGCGGCGACAGTGTCGGTCGGCAGATCGCTCCTATCGTGGCGGACTATAAGGTCGCCGCGGTCAAAACAGGAATGTTGCCGACGCGCGACGTGATTGAAGTGACTGCACAGGCGCTCGGCGAGCTTGATAAAGTACCGTTGATTGTCGACCCGGTGGTCCGCTCGACCTCGGGGTTCGATCTGATCGACGACGTCGCGCTGCGGGCCGTCATCGAGTTGTTATTCCCGCTCGCGGTTCTCATAACGCCCAACAGGCCCGAGGCCGAACGCATCAGCGGAATGGAGATCAGGGATTCGGGCGACGTTGAGGCAGCGGCGCGGAAGATTCAGTCGATGGGAGCAAAGAACGTCCTTATGAAGGGCGGACACATGGAACCACAGATCGGGGAGCCGCAAAAGGCCATCGATCACCTATTCCTCGGCGACGCCGCCGTTTATCTGATCGAAGACGATTATATTGACACAACTGCGACCCATGGAACCGGATGCACACTTGCGGCCGCTATCACCGCCAATCTCGCGCTAGGCAAAGATATGCAGCATGCGGTCAGGTCCGCCAAAGATTTCGTCACGCACGCTATTCGCACTTCGGCGATGCTCGGACACGGCCACTCGCCGGTCAACATCGAAACTTATAGTCGCTCGCTCAGCGCGCGTCGAAATGGGCCACCGGGAAGTCAGGTTGAAGACCCCAGAACGTAGATACCGCGTTATTGAAAAAGCTCCTGTAAACCCAGAAGGTGCTCGGGCTCGTCACGGTTGCACCCCGGCGATAGATAGCAATATCGGCCCGCCCATCACCGTCATAATCTCCCTGCACCGGTAGGTCGGAGCTTATTCCGAAGATCTGTGTCCGGGTGGTTCCGCTCCCGCTTTGCGAGATCCACCAAACTAGCGGAGACGTACCGGTTGCACCTGTGCGCGCAACGGCCAGATCGAACTTGCCGTCACCGTCGTAATCGCCGGGTACGACCCAATCCGACTGGAAATTGCCCCATGCCCGGTACTGCAGCGCGCCATCGGAGCTTCTCAGAATAAGAAAATGGTTAGCGGGCGGCTGCCCGAACCGATATACGGCGATATCAAATTTTCCATCGCCGTCGTAGTCTCCCGGAACCGGCGAGTCGACAGAGGTGGTTCCGTTTCCGGTGAGCCCGAACGGCACTACCATATCGGTGTCCGTTGTACTCTTCCTGATCCACCAAGTAGGGATGGAAGTTGACGTCGGACCTTTAC
>CAMLKY010000178.1 GCA_946480545.1 uncultured Acidobacteriota bacterium | reverse complement strand
TACATCCTGCGTTCGGGCGAGCAGAATTACACGATCCTCCAATTCGGAACTCCGGAAGACAAACCAGTCGTGGCGGATTACGACGGAGACAACAGAGTCGACATCGCCGTTTACAGAGTGTCTTCGGGTCAATGGTGGATACAGAGAAGCACGTTGGGCTTGATCGCTTTCTCGTTCGGAAATTCAACAGATAAACCCGTGCAAGGTGGCGATTACACCGGCGACGGAAAAGCAGACGTCGCTTTGTTCAGACCGAACACAGGAGAATGGTTTGTCCTGAGGAGCGAGGATCAGAGCTATTATTCTTTCCCCTTCGGAACTAACGGCGATGTTCCCGCACCCGGCGACTTCGACGGAGATGGAAAGATCGATGCGACGGTTTTCCGTCCGTCGAGCAACACCTGGTATTCGCAGAGAACAACGGCCGGAACCTTGATCCAATCTTTTGGTCAATCAGGGGATGCTCCCGTGCCCAATGCTTTTGTTCCGTAAGGTAGAACAGAACTTATTCAATGGCCGTGAAGCGGCCACGCGATCACAGCCAGTGGCTGCGCCACTGGCTATGCGCTGATCGCACTTTCAGTGCGGAGAACTTGCGCTGCACAAAGTCGTCACAATCACCAGGAGTTCATGGACTATGATCAGAACGTCCTCTACATCTCTACTCTCCGCTCTGTCGTTTATTCTTCTGCTTATCGCGGGCGCCGCTGCTCAAGGTCCGCCGGGTGGGCCGCCGCCAAATAAATCCACGCCCGTCGAATCGGGTGAGCTTCGCGAGACCTGGAACGACCGCGCGAGCTTCGGCCCGCCGGTCGGGGCGTTTCCGGAATTTGATGGATGGAGCCTCGGCACCGCGATGCCGCTTCCCCGCTCCGAACATGCCGTGGTTGAAATGGACGGCAAGGTTTGGGTTCTTGGTGGGTATCCGCCCGGGCGACTACCTTCCAACCTCGTGCAGGTCTATGACACCGCGACGGGCCGCTGGTCACTCGGACCAAGCCTGCCCCAGCCGATCCATCACATTCATGCTGCCGCAGTCGACGGCAAGCTCTACGTGATCGGAGGCGAGGTCGACGGCGCCAGCACGGGCCGGCCGCACAAGTACGTAGCGAATGTCTGGGTCCACGATCCAAAGGTCGGCGGGTGGGTACCACGCGCTCCGATGCCGACCGCACGGAGCGGCGGCGGCAAAGCAGTAATCAACGGAAAGATCTATGTCGCCGGCGGACGTCCGCCGGGCGGCTCGGCCTTCGAGGTCTACGACCCGGCGACAGACAAGTGGGAGAAGCTTCCGGATGTGCCGACGCAGCGTAACCACCTCGCGATGGTTGCCCTCAACGGGAAGATCATCGTCGCGGGTGGACGCTTCGGGCCGGGTGCGGGCGCCGAACGCACCGACGTCGTCGAGATCTACGATCCCGCAACGCGCAAGTGGACAAAGGGTGCTCCGCTGCCCGGACCGCGTGGCGGGATAACCGGCGCGGTCGTAAATGGCTGCATGTTCGTCTTCGGTGGCGAGGGTGAGCAAAAGCACGTCCTTGGCCTTACTCCCAACACCTATGGCTATGATCCCCGTTCTGATAAATGGACCACGCTGCCCAACCTGCCTATCGCAGTCCACGGCCTGAAAGGAAGCGCGGTGGTCGGCGGCAGGATTTTCCTACCGGGCGGCGGGATCACGCTGGGCGGAAACTCGGGCACAAATGCGATGCAGGTGTACCGCCCGACGATGCGTTGCGAGTAGGACGTTGAGCAGCAGCACCCGTTAATGTGCGGCTACGGCACTCGAGATACGTCTCAAGTGCCATAGCGTGCTGTTCTCGATTACCAGAATCTTTACACCGCCGCGGCAATCTGATACTGTCTCCGACACTCCAAGCTCCGAAGCCAGCATGTCCAACATCATTCCTGTGTGAACAGGAAGTGCCGCCCCACGTTTGAGCAAAAAACGGACGTCCGGCTCGTCGGATTCCATCACTGACTAGAAAACACCGCCGCCAGGGAGCTCCGACTTATGAAAGATGAAATCAATGAACAATCACAAAACGGTTCAGACCCATCTCAAACGCCTGACGATGTAATGACCATTGCCGGTTCCGTTTCACTGGCCGACACGGGGCTGCCCGTTGCCGGGGTCACCACGGTCGCATTCGTACCCGGCGATCTGCTGTTCGGTTCCGGCACTAGTGAAGAGATGATCGAGATCGGTCGGGCCGTGACCGGCCAAGACGGTGGATTTTCCATCACCGCCGATTACAACGACGACCGCGTCAAGCGATGGGCGTGCGCCGCGCTGCATTGTGATGATTTCAAATTTCGGCTGGCTTGCTTCGACAACGACGATCGGTTCCTGCGAAAAACCGGGCCCCTCGCTTACGACGATCTGTGGCTGGACATCACGCTGCAGGAACCGGAATCGATCCCTTCCGAACAGGATTGGAAAGAGCTGGGCAACTTGATGCATAGCTCGGGCGCGAGACGCCTCAACGATATTCACAGCGAACTCGCCACCCTCGGACCGCGTGGTGTGTTTTCTGGTTGGAGCGTCCAGAAGCGTCTCGCGATCATGGGAAGTCTTGAGGACGCACTTCTTGATCCCGAAGCAAAGTTCGCCGGCTCCGGCATCCGATTACGGTTCCATCACCTCGATGACGATACCGAGGTGCACCGCATTCGTGAACGCCTTGTCGAACAACGGCGACACGATCTTGTGGAAGAGTTCGATCACATTGTCGACCGCGGCCGCAAGATCGGCGGCTGGCCCGAGATCGAAGCGCCGGCTGACGTCGAACTGTTCAAGCGTGGCGATTACCGCTCGGCCGTGAATCGCTTTATCACTCGTCCGGACATTTTCCCCGACATGTTTGGCGGCACGGACACGTCGTCCAGCGGCTACCGAGACTACCTGCGCGATCGCTGGGTCGAAAACGTACGGTTCCAGTCTGTGTTTGGCCAGGCGAAAGAGAAAGAAGTCGCGACGGCGGCGACGATGATCGAGCGGCTGAACAACCGCTTTCACCAGGACTTTGCGACACAGGACACGACCGATCAGCCGGCGAACCGGATCGCCGGTCGCATTCTTCTAAAAGCACTTGCCGCGCCGGCGGGGACGGGCTATGGATTCGCGCTCGCTCCCGCCGGCATTGATCCGCGGGGCGACCGGAGCTATCGCGACTACCTCGATTATCTGATCTCGCTGACGTCTTTAGATCGCGAGGAGCTCGAGAAACGGTACAGGGTAAATCTCAGCCGCTCGGATCTCGAGCGCTCGAACCCGGTTCAGGAAAACATCTACACGCTTCAGCGCTTTTTCACCGATAGCTACCAGAGTGCCGATGACCCGTTTGCGGTGAAGCCGGACCGCATCGCGGGGACCGATGAAAAGTTGATCATTAAGTTTCCGCGCGAAGCTGCGGGGCCGTTCTTTCTCGAGTATGAAGAATGGATCGAACGGGAAACGCCCTTCTATCCGGAGAATCATTACGACCCGCGCGCGACATACTACTTTCGCACCGACGAAAGTCCCCGGCAAAAAACTCGCGAAGCAGTCTTTGGTAAATCGATCCCGGTTACGGATTTTCTGAACGAGAAGACAAAGACGAAGTTTGTCCCAGGTGGCGCTAATCACGAAGCGGTGAAATGGCAATGGGTTCGAAACCACCTTGAGCTCCAGGACCTGATCAACGCCGGACACAACGACGCAAAGTCGCTCAACTATCTGGGGGCCGAGCAGAAATACGCACAGGCGAAAGACTGGGCCGGAAAGATGCGCGGGTTCCTTGATACCGACTGGGACTATGCCACGAAAAAATATACGAAGTGGGAATACAGCCCCAGCACGGTCGCGAAGGCGCAAAAGAACTTTGATGTCGGGACGATGGACAAGCTCAAAGCGTATGAACACCAATATCATCTCTACCTGGTGTGGCACTACGGGCTGAACCAATATGGTGACGTGAACACGGACGCGTCAGGAAAGCCGACTGACATCACAAAGAAATGGTGGGAAGGCCCTCCGTGGACCGGCCACCGGACCACTCTCGCGTACCTGCTTGACCACTTGTACTTCCGGTTGCTCCCGGCATGCATCTCCGAGATGCAATTGGCCCAGGGCCGATACGCCGAGGCGGTGCGTGAGCTTGTCGGGCGCACCGAGACGTACAAGCAGGGCGTATGGTGGTTTACCGGACCGGCCGCCTTTAACATTTTTGCCGCGGCTCTCGAGGCGGATCCATTCGCAGGAACCGATGCCGGGCAATTCCTGCATTTCGCAGGCGGGCCCTTGCCGTATGCCAGCTCATCAGACCGGACCGAGAATCCTAAATGGGACAACCCCAACCTGTTTCCGAAGCTTCCACCGACCAGCGTTCCGACCAACAGGGCGGAGCTTGGATATTTCAAGCTGCGTCTGGGCAACGCAGCCCTCGAATGGGCCGACTCACTGTACCGCTCGAACCGGCCCGAAAACATCATGCGGGCTCGCGAGCTGTATAAGGCGGTGATCTACCTGCATGACGAAGACCCCGAGATCACGCCCAAATGGGACGGCCGCTTCATGCCGGCCGATCCGTTCCCCTGGAAAAAATCGAAGCGGAATCCGGCGATCGTCGCTCAGGTCGGGCGTGCAAGGGTCGGCTTCATTCAGATCAACGCGGGGCTGAACTACTACGGCGTGTCTCCAAATCATGTGCCGCCCGTACGCTTTCGCGTGCTGAAAGAAGCCGCCGACCGATTCGCCGCCGGGGCAAAATCGGCGCAGACCGATTTTCTTGGTTACTATCAGCAGCTCGATCAATTGACGGTGGCCGAGATGCAGGCACAAACGATGGTCGCCAAGGCAAATGCCGCCATCAGCATCGCGCAAGAGCAACAGAAGATCGCCGAGTTCCACGTCGGCGAAGCGCAAAAGCAGGTCGATTCGATCAATGGCCAGATCGCGGCGAAAAAAGCGGAGATCGCCAAAAAGGACACTTTCTTTGAACAGGCGAAGGATTTTGCCGGGGGCATGAAGGACTCGGTGATGAAGCTCGGCGAAATGGCATTCGCCGGCGAAGGGGCTCCGCAGGCGGCAAGCTCACAGTCACTTTCGACCGGCGATATCCTCAGCCTCGGTTACAAGGTTGGTACTGCGAGCAACGTCCTTGGCTCGGGCGCGCAGGCGCTTGGACAATCGGCAGGTGTCGCCGGGCCATTCGGAGCTTTTCTTTATGCAGGCGTTAGCTCGATGTCGTCTCTTGCCGACGGCATCTTGAAACGTGCCGGCGAACTCGCGCATCTCGAGAAGGTGGCGCTGCCCGCCGCAAAGGCGCTCGTCGATCTAAAAAAGCGCGACGTCACGATCGCGCAACTTTCGCAGTCGATCGCGAAAGCCGACTGGCAACTGGGAACCGACCTTCTCAAACATTACTCGCAGCGTTTCCTCAATCGCTCGATGCTGACATCGCTGGTCGAGTTTTCCAATCGCCTGATCAGGCGCTACGTCGACCTCGCCGGCCGAATGGCCTGGACCGCCGAGCGAGCTCTCGCCT
>CAMLKY010000177.1 GCA_946480545.1 uncultured Acidobacteriota bacterium | reverse complement strand
CTCCCTTTGCAGCTTCGTGACTTCTGCGATCGTTCGACGACAAAATTCCGGCGTCACCCGCGTGAGCCGGTCGTCGGTGTTATAGCGTGTGAGCGCGACGGGCACGACAGCGGTGCTCACGACTTTCGGAAAGTGCGCGGCGAGATCGCGAAGGGTCTTCTCCAGAACTGCTCCGTCGTTTATCCCGGGGCACAGAACGACCTGCGCGTGGATCTCGATGTCGTTCTCGAGCAGCCGCTTCAGCTTGTCCGATATGTCCGCGCGTTTTTCATCCACACCAAGCAGGTAGGCTCGCGTCTTCAGATCCGTCGCGTGAACCGAGACGTATTGCGGCGACAGGCGCTGTTCAACGATGCGGTTCATCTCGTCCTCGGTGATCGAGCTGAGCGTGGTGTAATTGCCGTAAAGAAATGAAAGCCGGATGTCCTCGTCGCGGACGAACAGCGATGGTCGGGCGTCTTCAGGATTGCCCTTGCAGAAACAAAAGATGCATTCATTTGCACACTGTCGCGGCACGATCTGCTCGAACATCAGTCCGAAGTCCTCGCCCTCGTCGCGGTCGAACTCGATCTCAACCGTTTCGCCTGTGTTTTTCTTGACCTGGAATACAAGCTCCGTCTCGCCGGCGGTTTGAAACCGGAAATCCAGATAATCTCGCACCTGCCGGCCGTTCACACGGACGATCCGGTCGCTCGGCGTCAGATCCAGCTCTTCGCCGAGGCTGCCGGGCGACACCTCGGTGATCGTCACGCCCGGCCGGCGAAGCTGTGTAACTGCTGGTGTAACTGCAAATTCGTACATCGCGGAATCGAAGCTACTTAGTGTACGTCGCGGTGCTGTGGGTTGGCAATTAAGTCACATCCGCTGGGCCGCGTCGGTTTACACAAATCTGCTGATCGCCAAACGCCTGTTTTACAGCCCCATCGTCGCATCTCAACCGGAGGTCATTGTTTCTTAGGCAATCCTGCGCCGGTACTCCGTCAATGACAATGAGCGGTGATGAGCCGGCTCGACATATGTTGATTAGGGAGGAAATCATGAGGAACCGATATTTTATATTTTTCGTCATTTCATTATTCGCAACTTTGACCTTTGCAACCTCGGGCGCGACGAACGCCAGCGCCGCATCCGTAATTCGTGTCAGTCTTCGCGCAGAGTCACTTCCGGTAACGAACAGGTGTCCTACCACCGTCGACTTTCGCGGTTCGATAACGATGGACGGTCCCGGCGTCGTCAGGTACACGTTCGAGCGAAGCGATGGTGCGACTGCTCCCACCTATACGCTCCTTTTCCCTTCGGCGGGAACCAAGTCCGTAAGCACGACCTGGACGCTCGGCCGGAGCTACAGTGGGTACCAGAAACTGAAAGTGATCTCTCCGAACAGGCTCGAAAGCTCGGAGTCGAGATTCGATCTGAACTGCGGGGGTATCCGGATCGATCCGCCACTCCCGCCGCTGAGCAGCGTCGACGTCTTCTGTCCGATCGAAACCGCCCGGACCGAAATGGTCAGCAGTCTTCCAGAAGGCTGGTGGCAGACGCCGCAGCTAGGCCGGCTTGTCTCGCTCGGGATCCAGAACGTCGGCGGCGAGCAGACAATGGTTTGTCGTTACAGTGCGTACGGAACCCAAGTGAGTGTGATGAGACTTTTCCCTGAAGGAAGACGCGACTGCCGGGTTACGGGTACGAACAGATTTACCTGCCGGTAAGAAGCTTAGACACAAATGCAAAAAAGCCTTCCGTTTCACACACGGAAGGCTTTTTACTTTTATCCGGGACGATCGCCGTTTACGCGGCCGCCGCCTTTAGATCGATCAAACTATCCAGCGCCGTGTATTCGAGATTCTGCGAGGTCGCCACCGCCTCGTAGGTCAGCTTTCCGGCATATGTGTTCACGCCTTCGCGAAGACCGTGGTCGTCACGGATCGCCGCTTCGAAACCCTTATTCGCGAGATCGAGTGCGTACGGGAGCGTGGCGTTAGTCAAAGCGAATGTCGAGGTTCGCGGCACCGCCCCCGGCATGTTTGCGACGCAGTAATGAAGCACGCCTTCTTCGTAATAGGTCGGATTTGAATGGGTCGTCGCATGTGTCGTCTCGAAGCATCCGCCTTGATCGACCGCGACATCAACCAGGACAGCGCCGTTCTGCACCAGCTTTAACATTTCGCGCGTCACCAGTTTCGGTGCGGCCGCACCGACCACGAGAACAGCACCGATGACAAGATCCGCGTGCGAGATCGCCTCTTCGATCGCATACTGCGACGACGCAAGAGTCTGAACCTTGGAAAGGAAGATGTCATCGAGCTGGCGAAGCCGGTCGAGGTTCCGATCGATGATCGTGACCTTCGCACCGAGACCGACAGCCATCTTCGCCGCCTCGGTACCGACGATACCGCCCCCGATGATCACCACGTTCGCCGCCGGGACGCCCGGGACCCCGCCGAGCAGTATTCCGCGTCCGCCGTTCATCTTTTCGAGGTACGTTGCGCCGACCTGTACCGACATTCGGCCGGCGACCTCAGACATCGGCGTAAGAAGCGGGAGCCGGCCGTGCCGGTCGGTGATCGTCTCATACGCCACGCCGGTGACCTTCCGTTCCATCATCTGCTTTGTAAGCTCGAATTCCGGTGCCAGGTGCAGGTACGTGAACAGCAGTTGGTTCTCGCGCATGCGCGGATACTCGGGTGCGATCGGCTCTTTGACCTTTACGATCATGTCACCCGTGCCCCATACGTCGTCGGCAGTCTCAAGCAGTTTGCCGCCCGCTTTCACATACTGATCGTCGGTGAAACCCGATCCCTCGCCGGCGGTCTTTTGCACGAACACTTCGTGACCCGCGTGCGTTAATGCCTGCACCCCGGCGGGGGTTAGCCCGACGCGGTATTCGTTGTCTTTGATCTCCTTGGGAAGACCGATCTTCATAAACATTCGCTCCAATAAATAGATTCGTTATAAGAAATGGCTATAACGGGAGATTCTACGATTTTTTGGCGGATTCTCTAAATCAGGTTAAGTGTTTTGAGGAATTCCGTTGATTAGATCCATCGAGTTCGTTATTCTCAGGTCGAACCAGTTGTATCCGCTGACACCTCCATGAATACGCCTGATCTCACAGACAAAAGAAACAGAATTCTCGACCGCCGCGCCTTTTTGCAGAGCGCGATCGCGGCTGGTATCACCGTCGCCGGCCATCGATTTTCGCCAGGGGTTCGGGGACAGAGCGCGCCGCCGCGGATTCCCCCGGTCCGTGTGTCCCGTAACCGCATTATCCGAGAGATCGTCGGACTTAGACCGTACCGGTCCGAAGGATTCGTGGTTGCAGCCGAGCGCGTCGGCAACAAGCTTCTTGTCCATAACTATGGCCACGGCGGTGCGGGGATCACGCTGTCATGGGGGACCGCGACCCAGGCTGTCGATCTCGCACGCGATTTTCAGCCGCCTCAAACCGGACGGGTTCGCACTCGCACGACGCAGCGTCGTTTTGCCGTCATCGGATCAGGCGTGAATGGTCTCTCCACAGCTATCATGCTGCAGCGCCGTTACCAGGACGGGCCGGGTACGGTGACGATCTATGCCCGGGATCTCCCGCCCGAGACAACCTCGAATATCGCGGCCGGTTACTGGTCTCCGGTCTCGTTGTTTGATTCGGACGCCGTGTCGACGAAATTTCTCGAGCAGTATCGCACCGCCGCGCGCACAGCCAATCGAGCTTATCAGTTGCTGGTCGGACGCGATTACGGAGTTCGCTGGATCGACATCTACACGCTTCACCGCACCGACGCGGGATTGCAGAACGAGCTCCCAGGCGGAAGCGATCTGTATCCGCAACAGATCATTCACCGTGATCCGTCAAACTATTTTGGCTTTCCTATCGTCCGGCAGTTCAGCTCGATGATGATCGAGCCGCCGATCTATCTGCGAGCGCTTCTTCGGGATTTCTACAATGCCGGCGGAAAGATCGTAGTAAAGGAATTTCGCACCCGCGAAGAGGTCATGCGCCTCGCGGAGCCGGTGATTTTCAACTGCACCGGGCTCGGCGCCCGCCAACTCTTTGGAGATGAGAAGCTAGTGCCCGCGCGTGGGCAGTTAGAGGTCTTGCTTCCGCAACCTGAGATCGACTACGGCTACATCGGTCCGGGTCACATGTTTCCGCGCAGCGACGGGATCTTTCTCGGCGGAACATTTGATCGCGATGATTGGTCGCTTGAGGTTCGCAGGGACCAGGCCGACGGGATCATTAATACTCATACCGAGATCATGAAAGCTTGGGAAGGGTCGAAGTCGTAAGCTGTTTTATAGGACTGGTCGTACTCGCCTGGGCAACCCTCCGTGCCGAGACTCCTTTCTGACACCTCTATTCGTGACGCCCTCCTAGCACCATCCGGTTCATACGAATTTCAGGTCATATCAACCATGCATACCGACAAGCTTTGATTGTCGTTATCAAACTTGCTATCATCCGTCGTTATAGTCCACACCTCACACTCCGAGCAGTCTGCAAACTAATCTGGAGGAATCAAGAAAATGAAATTGCGCACGCTTGTGTGCATTGCCGGGGTGCTTTTTGCCTCGATGGTGCTGCTCAGCATCGGAGTCTTCGCGCAGGTGTCACCTGAGGAAGAGCTGGTGCTCGAAGAAGAGTTTATTCGGTCACGGGCGGAGCATGGTGAATCGCATGCGTCCGGAAGTCGTGACGACCTTGGACCTGTCATACTCGGGAACCCGACCCAGTCCGTTGTCGCGCTTCGGGTCGGCATTCACTACTCATTCACCGCGACGGGAGCGTACTCGGAGTTTTTCTCGCTCAACCACCCGTTTGTTCGTATCTCGAATACCGAAGGGCTCGCGTACATTATCGATCGATCAACCGGCTTGCAGATAGATTCGATAATGCCCGGTCAGTTTGTGGAGGTCCGCTACACGAACGCCGCCGGATATGAAGTGACGGGACCTGGGGGCACGTTCACGGTAGCGGGTCCCGTTCGGATCATGCCGGAGTTGCCGACGAATTATTTTCGTATTGACAGCATTCGCCGCAGCAATCCGCTTGTCGGGGGAAGCCCGCAAACGGTCCCGCTGTATCGCGGCGCGATCGAGGTCTCACGCGGCCCGACAACCGCGAACGATCGGGTCAGCGTGATGAATCTTATCGAAGTCGAGAATTACGTTCGCGGCGTTGTTGCCAATGAGTCGATCGCTTCGTTCCACATGGAAGCATTGAAGGCTCAGGCGACGGCAGCTCGCGGTTATGCGATAGCGAATATCGGAAACTACATCGCGCGTGGCTGGCCGTTCGATATCGTCGATTCCTCTGCATCGCAGGTATACCGCGGCGTAATATCGGAACATTCCCGTGCAGTGCAGGCCACGGAACAAACTCGCGGGCTCGTCGCCTCCTACAACGGCCGCATAATCTCGGCATTGTATTCGTCTTCGTTCGGCGGTTATAGCGACAGCAATCACTGGATCTTCAATTCGCCGTCATCACAGCTACCGGGCACGAATGTCACGCCTTATCTGACTGGCGTCTATGACGGCGA
>CAMLKY010000176.1 GCA_946480545.1 uncultured Acidobacteriota bacterium | reverse complement strand
TTCGTTATCCGTGATGAAAAGATCGCGTGCGAGAAACTGTTCAAGGTTGGCCCGTGCGCGATCGAGCACGTGCGCGCTGCTCGGAAGCGTGTCGCCGTTGAACTCGGCCTCGGCCCGCGTGACGCGGAGAAAGGTCTCGGGATTGTTCCGGATGAAATCGCGCACTTCGGTCTCATGCGCGACGTCGTATGGGACGCACGAGACCTGTTTTGCTTTTTCTACAACGGGCCGGACTGCCCGGAACGGGCGGATTATCGACACATGAATCTCCCGACCTGCCGGGGTCTGAACGGGTGATGAGAGCTGCGAGATATCATAATTGCGGCGGCTGCTTTCCCTGATTGATAAAGTCATCCATCTGCTGATTGTTCTGGTCGATGTCCTGGAGGAGCCGTTCCGTGTAACCCTTCTTATCGATCTTCCAGTCGCCCTCTTCGAGAACGAACGGTACGGTCTCCCATGAGCCGAATGCGTTCTTGACCTCGAGCGTCGCACGGTCGCCCTCGATCTTCTCATTACGAAACTCGACTACCTTCTGCCCTTCGGTAAACAGGGTCTCGCGTTTGACCACATCATCGAGCGTAACGTTCTGCGTTTTAGCTTCCTGCTCGTGCATCTTTATGGATTCCGACGACAAAAGCAGCTTCATCCGCGTCGTATCCTTCTGCTTCACGGCGTTGACGTAAGCTTTGAAGGTCTCTTTCGGCGTTTCGGGCTTTTCCTCGCCGCCGCACGAAAGAGCAACCAACATTGCCGCGGCCAGCAGCCCCGAAATGAGCGTTCTTATCCCGTTAATTCGCTTTGCAAATCGCATTCTTTGCCGTTAAAACAAGAAGTATATCCTAACGGGAAGGAGCGACGAAAACCTATGGAGCGCAAAAAAATGACGGCCGACGAGGTCGCGACGCGGCTTTCATCTGCGAGCGGATGGCAACTCGAGGGTGATTCGATCTCGAAGCGTTTTGAGTTTCCTAACTTCGCCGAGAGCCTCGACTTTGTGAACAAGGTAGGTGCGATCGCCGAAGCCGCGGATCATCATCCGGACATTACTTTTGGATGGGGTTACGCCGAGATCCGCACGACAACGCACGATCGGGGCGGTGTTACGGATGTCGATTTTGCGCTTGTCGAAAAGATCGATCGCCTCTAGCCGATCTCGGTACAGGGAACCGCGAGGTCCTTCTGAAGGTTGATCTCGGCCTCGGCAAACTTCCCGTTCATCAGATCGAAGTTCTCCGCGATCTCGGCCACACCGTAATAGCATTGCTCGGCACGCCGATAGGTAAAGGTCGCAAACACCTTTCTCGTTCTCTTCATGCTTGGAACGAAAGACGCCGACTCCTGCCAGTCATCGCCCGAGAAATAGATCCTTATCGGCTGGATGCCTTCCGAAGTGAGCTTAGTCGAAAGCTGCGCCTTTAGCGGCTCGCTAAAAAAGGTACCCGGCGCCGGAAGCTTGGTGAGATCGGTCGTGCCCCGCAGGATTATCGAATCGTAATCCGAAAACAGTTTCCGATATTTGGCAGAGCCTGCGGAAAAGTCGAGCGTAACGGGTGCGGCGGCGAGATTGTCCGTCAACGCGCGCGGGATGGCGAGCGAATTCGTCAGGCGGATCTCATTGTTCCAGACACCGCTGTTGATGCCGTTCGATGTCGTGAGGAAAACCGGGATCGATTTGTTTCGTCCGAACAATGCAGGTGCGAGGCTGATCTTAAATTCAGTCGCCGGCAGGTCTTCTTTGGCGAACTGGATCGCGAACTGGTGCAGCGCGGTCACGTCGCCACGCGGAGCCACCTCGGCGTAGATCGTGTACCTGAGCTTTTCGGGGTCGTCCGGATTCCGGGTCGTCAGGACATAATCGCCGAGCTTGCTCTTGATCTTGACGTACATCCAGAGCGGCTCGCCATCGGTGACCTTCTTTGCCTCGGCCGCCTTCGCCTCGGCAAACGTTTTCACGTCGGCCTTGCTTAGGACCATCTGAACGTCGACGTTCATCACAGCCCTTTTCGGCACCGGAAGGGCCGCTGCACGATCGGCCTCCGCGAGCCGCTGATCATGCTGACGATCCTCATCCGACTGAATCAAAGCATCCATCCGACGCCTCGACCGCTCCATCTGCGGAAGCTGGGCGAAGAGAGAAGGCACGGTTACGATCAGGACCAGGACAATAAAAACTGCTTTTCTCATACAAATACTGCCGGCCGAGAGTTGGATGCGTTAATTATAACTTCTAGCCCGCAAAAATCTAAAGAATCGAGGGATTGTTGCTTTGTGATCACCGTGGATCTCTTCAATTGCCGCCTATCTCTAGCTCCTTTAAATTGCCTCTCGCTTTTTAGGCTGTGTCCAAAGCTAACGCGAGTAATCCCCTGAGCGGCGCCAGGCCCCCTGAGTTATTTCGCGGGCACGCGCGCCGGCTGTTTAAATTGCCACTAGCTTTAGCTAGTGGGAGCATGAGTACCTGTGGCGCGGCTTTAGCCAAATATCTCGGCCTCGGCACGTTCGGCTGAAGCCCGGCGGATCTTTCCAATTTTTTTGTTTTGGCTAAAGCCGGCCGCGCGCATCGGGATGTGTAGGGCTCTCGCGTGCGTCCAAAAATGGCGATTCTTTGCTTGTACTTCCCAATTTCGCTAGAATCTGTAGCTTCCGCTTACCTCGGATTTTATTTCTTATGAGCAATGTACCTATTACGGTTGCGCATGGCGACGGCATCGGGCCGGAGATCATGGACGCGACACTGCATATCCTGAAAGAAGCCGGAGCACGGCTTGATATCGAAACCATCGAGATCGGCGAAAAGGTCTATCTCGCCGGCAACACCGCCGGCATCGCCCCGGAATCGTGGGACTCGCTTCGGCGGACCAAAGTGTTTCTCAAGGCACCGATCACCACACCGCAGGGCGGCGGATTTTCATCGCTCAATGTGGCGGTCAGAAAAACACTCGGCCTGTATGCGAATATTCGTCCGTGCGTGTCGTATCACCCGTTCGTCGACACGAAACATCCGGTGATGGACGTCGTCATCGTTCGTGAGAACGAAGAAGACACGTACGCCGGCATCGAGTACCGCCAGACGGATCAGGTCGAGGAATGCCTGAAGCTTATCTCGCGACCCGGCTCGGAAAAGATCGTGCGGTACGCGTTCGAGTACGCGAAGAAATTCAATCGCAAAAAGGTCACCTGCTTCATAAAGGACAACATCATGAAGCGGACCGACGGACTGTTCCACCGCATCTTCGACGAGATCGCGCCCGAGTACCCAGGCATCGAGGCCGATCACTGGATCGTCGATATCGGCTCAGCGAAGCTCGCCGACACGCCCGAGAATTTCGATGTCGTGGTGATGCCGAATCTGTACGGCGATGTCCTTTCGGATGTTGCGGCGCAGATCGCGGGCTCGGTTGGTCTCGCCGGCTCATCGAACATCGGCGAGAAAGTCGCGATGTTCGAGGCGATCCACGGCTCGGCACCGCGCCGCGCCGGTCAGAACATGGCGAACCCGTCGGGTTTGTTCCTCGGCTCGATCCTCATGCTCGTTCACATCAACCAGCCGGATGTCGCGAGTGCCGCGCACAACGCATGGCTTCGTACGATCGAGGACGGCGTGCACACCTACGACATGTACAAGGAAGGTGTCTCGAGCGAGAAGGTCGGCACCCGCGAGTTTGCTGAAGCGGTCGTCGCACGACTCGGGCAGAAGCCTGAGAAGCTGAAGCCGGTCGAGTATTCTGCCAATGTCGAATCCACCGAAGCCGCCAAGCCGATCTACACAATGCCGGAGCGCCAAAAGAAAGACCTCGTCGGCGTCGACGTCTTTCTCGACTGGTGGAAGGGAAGTTTTTACGGTGTTGCAGATGAGCTCGGAAAGCTGGTCGAAGCAACCAGCGGTGACGGCCTCAAGCTCCTCAACATCGCGAACCGCGGCGTGAAGGTTTATCCCGGCGGACTGCCTGATACGTTCACCGTCGATCACTGGCGGTGTCGCTTCATCGCCGACGCCGGCGAAGGCTCTGCCGTATCGCATGGCCAGATAATCAAGTTGCTCCAACGCTTCAACGAAGCAGGCCTCGATGTCATCAAGACCGAGAACCTGTACAACTTCGACGGGGCGAAAGGATATTCGGCATAGGTTTTACCGCAAGCCGGAGTCTCAAGAGGCCGCGTGTAAACGCGAGCCTCTTTCACATTACCGAATTACTAATTACCGGATTACCAAATTACTCTGGCGGGCACCGTGTGATCCGCACGGTCACCGTTATGGTGGTTTGTTTGATTTCGTTTGCTAAGTCTTCTACTTTTAAGGCAATGATTAGGAGTCGGGTGATTCAATTTAGCGTTCTGCTAGCTATCGCGTTTGCGATGGTTATCGGCGTGGCCGGCCAGACAAAACCCGCCCCTGCAACCATCTTCTACGACTCCGACGGCAATCAGGTCTCGAACAACGAGTTCGTCGATATCCGCATGGCGAACTACCATTACCCCGATCGGACGATAATGAAAAAGCTTGAGGACGGGACGACTGAGTTTCGTCTTCAGAAGATCCCTCAGGAAGGCGCGATGGCCCCTGATGTGACGGTTCGCACGCGTGATGGAAAGCGAATCTCCATCGCTGATCTTCGTGGAAAGGTCGTCGTCCTCAACTTTTGGTTTATCGGCTGCCCCGTATGTCGTGCGATGAAGCCGAGTCTCAATCAGTTCAAAGCAAAGTTTGCGGGGCGCGACGACGTGGTGTTTCTCGCGATGACGGGCGACCCTAAGGACGACGTCGAAAAGTTTTTGAAGAAGGAACCGTTCGATTATCTCCAGGCCGCCGAGGCGAAATCGGCAATGGAGCCATTCGTCTTCGGCACCTATCCAAAAAACATCGTCATCGATAAGCAAGATAGTCTACTGGCGAAGCACGATCCGAGCGTGGGACAAATTCGAATCCGTTGTTCGCGAGGAGCTCGCCCGACCGTAGAACTAACATCGAGCGGAGGTGATAAGGCAATCGCAAATCGAAAATCGAAAATCGCAAATCCCCTGGTCGCCATCGTCATGGGCAGCAAGTCCGACTGGCCGACGATGAAGCATGCCGCGGACGTGCTCGACGATTTCGGCGTGGCGTACGAGTCGAAGATCGTCTCGGCGCATCGAACGCCCGACCTGCTCTTTGAATTCGCGAAGTCGGCAGAAGCCCGCGGACTGGAAGTCATAATCGCGGGCGCCGGCGGCGCCGCGCATCTGCCGGGGATGTGCGCGTCGCAGACAGTGCTTCCCGTCCTCGGTGTGCCCGTGGAGAGTCGTGCGTTGAAAGGTTTGGATTCGCTGCTCTCGATCGCTCAGATGCCCGCCGGGGTGCCGGTCGGCACCCTCGCCATCGGCGAAGCTGGTGCCAAGAACGCCGCGCTCCTCGCTGTTGCAATCCTCGCAAACTCACGTCCCGAGCTAAGAAAAAAGCTCACGGCGTTTCGATCTAGTCAGACCCGCACCGTTTTGAAGACCAAGCTGGACTGAGTACACACCCGGGCACAAGATAGACCCCAGAAGGCAGTGCGGC
>CAMLKY010000175.1 GCA_946480545.1 uncultured Acidobacteriota bacterium | reverse complement strand
TGCTACCGCTGTTTTATGTGGTCGAAGCATGAGGACTGGTATGAAAAGGAATGAACCGGGAGGCCTGTCAGACTCTTCCCGGCTCGATTTAGGAGATCGCCTCAAAGCGGACGTTGTAATGCGCTCCGTCGCCTGTGAACTTTAATAGCGGAAGGTCGCCGTCGGATGTCGTGATCTTGAGTTGTTTGACTCCGAGTATCTCATCGTTTGTCGCCACCCGATTGATCTGGGTCGTAAACCGGGGGATCATCAGTGCCGAGAGCTGGTCCAGCGACAGCGATGCGTCAGATGCTACGTCCGCAAAGATCTTCCTCATCTCACCCCGAAGCCACGTTATATTCTCTCCGCCGACATCGGTGTCATGGTCTTCCTCGAGCATCGCGACGAGAACCAGTGTTCTGGAATCTACCGGTCCGGTCACTTCATCATCGACTTTCCAGAGTTCGCCCTCGTCAACCTCGTCGTCCCACGCTCCCTTGCGGACCCTACCGATCCGCGACTGAACATGTTCCCCGAACCTGCGACCGACGAACACGAGGAAATAGGGGCTTTCGCTGCCGGCTTCGGCGTCCGTCTCCTCGACGCACCTGAACTCCTTCAGAGACAGACGCGGGCTTCCGGGCTGCTTCCCGGAGGGCCAGATCAGACAGGCGTCACCGTTCGAGGCCTGACTCAGCCCATGAGCGGTGTTTCTGAACCAGGGATCGGTTCTTCGGACGCCGACCGCATGGCGTGAGTTGATCGTAAACGTGTTGTTGAACTGCATCGGGCGAAGAATATGCGTCGCGTTATTATCGCCTTTGATGATCACGCGGCGACGCTTTTCGATACCGATATGAAGGTGCGGGTTTGTTGAGTTCCCGCTGTTTCCCGCAAGACCCAGCAACTCTCCACGCTTCACTTCGGCTCCTTTCTCACGAAGTCTCTCGGGAATCGTCCCCTTCTGAAAGTGAGCATAACCGTGGATCTCATCCCCGGTAACAATTCTGATGAAATTGCCCCCGGAGCCGCCTGGAGGCGCGGCGGTAGGAGCCGCATTATCGGTAACGTTCCATTCGACGTCGAGCACTTCGCCGTCCGCCATCGCATACACCGGCTTTCCCCAGATGCGGTGATTCTCGTTCTGCCACCACGATTTACCCGGATAGACATTCCGTACCCACTGCTCCGATTTATCGTCCCAGCCGCTCACCCCGAGGTCGAGCGCGAACAACTGGCAGCCGTATTCCGATTCGCCATGAACCGCGCCTGCGCTGTCCCAACATTCATTCCACAACAGATCGACGACCTTTCCCGGAAAGGCGTAGGTATTGTCGTGCGGCCTGAGGGCGAACATCTTCGTAACGACCTCGTCAAAATTCCTGAAGGTGAGTTTGAAAACGATGATGTTCGCCAGCGTTGAGACGACAATGTTCTGGTTGATCGCCACGTCGTTGGCCAGTTTAGTGTCCTTGGCTTCGGCGGTGAATACACGGTTGTGCCAAAAACCGGACTTTCCCGCCGGGATGCGCGTCGTAACGGGAAAACTCATCTCGAATGGCGTGCTGTTATCCGAAAAGATCACGGCGATCTTCACGTTGGTTAGCACAATGTCGGTTGCCTCGAGATTCTTGATCTTGAGCAGAAGCGATATCTGCGCCTTTTCTTCATCATTTTTAGTCGGTCCTGCGAGTCTTTGAAACGTTACGACGTCTCCCTGCATTGGCTCAGGATCAAGGTCAATTCTGGGTTTAGACATTATTCCTCCTTTAGATTCCGAAGGCATCCGATGCGCAGAAATACGCCCTAGTGGTCGTGTGATACCGGATCGGCTTGAATCTTGGATTAGAGACGGAGGGTTTTCGAGAATTTGCTACTCGGCGCTCAGAACCTGCGAGACGGTTTCCTTTTTGAGTCCGTTTCCTTTGCGGTTGTTGTAATCGGAAAGAGAGATCTGCGGATCGCGCCACGCGTCGAGATGGCCGACCTGGTGGACGCACTGGATCGTGCACGTCGGGGCACACCACTTCTCTGTTATATACTCACGCTCCATGTCGGCGTGCGTGTATTCGAGAAGCGGGATGCCGGGTGTGCCGCGCTGCTGCGAGCACCAGCTTACGATACCGTTCTCATCAATGTAGAGATATCGGGCCCCGGCACGACAACGCCACTCGTATTCGCCGCCATCGACAAGCTGATCCTGGAACCAGTTCCATCGGGCGTACGAGCGCGTGCCCTTCGATTTGATCTCGCGATAGACTTCCTTCTCCCGATCGGTCAGACCCTTGTTCAAACCCATCTCGTCATGGATGACACCGACGGTCGATGAGAATCCGAGCTCGCGAGCACGATTGGCGATGATAAGTGCCTCGTCCGGGTTCGCTACACCACCGCCGACGACCGAGTTGATATTGACCTTGAACTTTGCGTAGTCCCGAAGATTGACCAGCTTCTTGTCGAGAACCTTCAGGCTCTTCTTCGAGACGTCATCCGGCGTCACGTTGTCGATGGAGATCTGAAGATAATCGAGGCCCGCGTCGTTGAGCTTCTTAACTTTATCAGGCTGGAAGTAGTAACCGTTCGAGATCAAACCGGCGATCATCCCGTGATGCCTGATCCGGGCAATGATGTCGTAGATCTGTGGGTGCATCATTGGCTCGCCGCCCGAGATCGTGATGACAGAGCTCCCAAATTCGGCGAGCTTGTCTATACGCTCGAGCATCGTATCGATCGGCACGGGGTCGGATGTCTTGTCGTATTCGTTGCAGTAGGCGCACGAAAGATTGCACCGCCGCATCGGTACGATATGGACCAGCACCGGATGCTTCGTCGACGCGAATGCCCGCACCGTATGGCGGACACCCCGCGTAAACCTACTTAAACTACTTGCTTTTGGCATCTATTCCGAAACCGAGCCGTCGATCAAATTTGTAATTATAGAGGGTAGATGTAAAAAGGGGAAAGACAGCGGACGCCTGAAAAGTGAAAAGGTGGAAGAGATCTCGCCCCTTCACACCTCTTCCCTTTCACATCTGCTTTTTCTAGCCCTTAACGATCTTGGTCCCGCTCGGGGGCTGGATCTTGAACAAGCTCGCCTTCACGGTAGCGTTCCTATCGATCTTGTAGAGAAGGATGGTGGTCGTATCGTTGTTATTTTCGACAATACGCGCCTGGACCGGCATTCCGTTCGCATCCACCCAAAGGTCGGCAGACTTGTAGCTCGAAGCAGTTTTAGGCGTCAGCACCAAATGCCATGTCTTCACGCCGCTGTCGACGGTTTCCTCGCCCTTGTAATCGACGCTGTAGTTAGCACTGAGCTGTGCCTGCGTCATGCTTATAAACGCCAGCGCGCCGCCAGCTTTCGCATTCTTGCTCTTAACGCCATCGACTTTTCCGGTTATTGCCTGCTGGCGTCGGGGGCTATAAAGAACGTACTGGCCATTGGCAACCGCCAGATGCTCGACGACCGGCTTTGCCCAATCGATGCGTACGTACATCTGCTTCTCGGTCTTACCCGGCAAGTAGCTGAGCTCGCCCTCGTAGAGATCATTCTCGCCAAGCTGAACATTGAACTTGTTCATCTTGATGTTGCTCTTGAGGCTGGTCAACGACTTATTGTTGTTGTCCATCCTTTTGAGGATCTCGCGAAGGATCTGAGCGGGTGTCTCGGTCGCCGCAACATTGAAGATAAATAGAATTGCGAGTGTCGGGAGTATGTATCTCAAAGATTTTTTCATAGTAAATGCTCTTACTCCTTAACAAAAAAGTTAGGGCCAAAGCCAACCCTAACATTTGAGCCTAATATAATACTTAAAAACTAACGGATATCAATCTCGTAAACCACTTCGCCTGAAGGAGTGCTGCGCTGACGCCACTCGATTATCTCAGCTTGTGGATTACCGGAAAGCTCGCGGACGCGTTGTTCCATGACCTGCTTTTCCGGGGAAAAATCAGATTGTTTGACGATCAGACGAGAGGTTTGCGTTGCAAGCGAATCCCTGTGGCTGAACCATTCTTTCGGAGTTAGGAATATAAAGGCGACGATCAACAGGCAGAAGATCACATAAACCGAGGTTTCGCGGCTGTAGCTCCAGAGAATGAACTTTTTTAACAGGTCCATATACGTTAGGAGTGCAAGCTTCAGCTTGTGTGTTTGAGTGCAGGCTTCAGCCTGTATCGGTCGGCGCGTAACAGGCTAAAGCCTGCACTCCGAACTTACTCCGAACTATTCCGCGATCAGACCGTCTCGCATCCGGATGATCCGCGAGCAGACAGCGGCCGCTTCCGGATTGTGGGTGATCATGATGATAGTCTGCTTATATTTTTGATTCAGCTCGCGGAACATGTCGAGCACGATCTGCGAATTCTCGGTGTCCAGATTGCCGGTCGGTTCGTCGGCCAGAATAATGGCGGGATTATTGATGACTGCCCGCGCGAGTGCGACCCGCTGCTGCTCGCCGCCCGAAAGCTCAAGCGGCTTGTGGTGCATTTTGTCTTCGAGCCGCAGCAGACGCAGCACTTCTCTTCGATTCGCTGCGTTACCGCTGCCGTTACCCGAATGGATCTTTTCGGCAAGCTTCAGATTACCTTCGGCTGTCAACGTCGGAAAAAGATTGAACCGCTGAAAGACAAACCCGATCTTACGACGCCGGATATCCGTACGCTTCGCATCCGAGACCTTCGCAAGATCCTCGCCGTCGATGATTATCGAGCCGCTGGTGGGACTGAGAAGACCGCCAAGCAGGTGAAGCAACGTCGATTTACCGCAGCCTGACGGCCCCATGATCGCGACGAATTCGCCCTCGGTGATATCCAGCGACACGCCGCGCAGGGCCGGAACCTCGAGCTTCCCGATCTGATACGACTTGGTTAGATTTTCAGTGCGTAGAACCGTTTTCACTACTGGAACCGGGTGGTGGCGGTGTTGGTGTTCGCCGGCGTCGCCGGGCGTCCCGCTGTCGCTTCCTGAAGCTTAACATCGAGATTGACCTCTTCGAGACCCCACGTATTCTGGAGAACGAAGGCAGTTGCCGGGTACGTCTTGCCGATGGTCACCTCACTCGGGGTCTGGTACGTAAGCTTCATCGAATACTTCTCCTGCGGTCGGGTGACGATGATCTGCAGGGGAAGTCGAGTGTACTCGCCCGTGCTTGTCAGTGTCCCTTCAGCACCGTAAACGATATCCGACTCGATCTCGCCTCGGCCGTCAAAGATCTGCTGTCTCGCAAGACGGACCCCGCCGACGCGATCGAACCAGAATCGGCGCGAGATAACAAGCTGGCCATCTGTAGCCTTCACGAACTCGTCTAGCAGGTAATAGCCCCGATTCACCCGGCGCAGCGGAGACTTCTTGGGCTGCGAGACGTCCTCCTCGATCTGGAAGATCGTACTCTGCGTGTAAAGATGTGCGTCATCCGTCGGCCTGACCAGCATGGCGTCGGTGAAATGCTGCGGACGGAGATTCGCGAATGCATTCACATTCTTTGTCGCGGGCCCGTTCTGTTCATCCAGAGCCTGCTGCAGCTTCGAGTAATCAGCGCTGTTGGTGCCGATGACGAACTTCTTGTATTTTCCGCTGCCGCCATCCTGGAGG
>CAMLKY010000174.1 GCA_946480545.1 uncultured Acidobacteriota bacterium | reverse complement strand
GCCGTCTTTGAGAACCGCGACGCGCAGAACGAGATCGCCCGGCGCAGGGGTTTTGTGACGGACCCTGAACACAGGTTCTTTCTCGCACTGGTGCTGAACGTTCAGGGACGCCAGCGGATCTTCGAATTGATCACCGCCCGCTTCCCGGATGCCGATCCCGTCGAGAAGATACTCGATTGGTCACACGATCTCGCACAAACGCGCGTCGCCGGCCTCAACACCGCGAACGCGCTCGGGATCGATGGTTTCGACGACTTTGATCTCTCGATCCTCGAGAATCTCCTCGGCGGTCGTGCGGATGACGAGCTTCGCGAATCGCTCACGGCCGATTACGGAAGCGAGCGCGTCACGGCTGCGGATCTCGACAGTCGATTGGAACGCATTCGACAGTCGGTGATCTTCCGGCCACTGCTTACAGATTGATTTGCCGAAGGGGATTCGCTTAGACTTAGGTTTCACGCCCTTGTAGCTCAACGGTTAGAGCAGCGGACTCATAATCCGTTGGCTGTAGGTTCGAATCCTACCGAGGGCACCAGTTCAAAAGTAAAAAGTAGGAAGTAAAAAGTAAAAGAGCTAGCAGACACGCTGAGCTCTTTTACTTTTACTTCCTACTTTTTACTTTCGAAGCTTGGTAGCGCCTACGGGAGTCGAACCCGTCTTTCGAGATTGAGAATCTCGCGTCCTAACCGATAGACGAAGGCGCCGTCTTTCGACCGGCGATTAGTTTACCGCTGTTGTGAAACTTGGGCAAGCGGTCTTAGGAATGGTTCTCACCGCCGGGACGCGGAGACGCAGAGCGCAATTGAAACCTGCCGTCCGGCCTCGGCGTCTCTGCATCTCGGCGGTAAATCCAGCTTCTAAAACGAAAACGTATAGGTCACACCCGGCTGTTTATTCCGGACCAGCAGGAAGGACAAGGCGTGGGTGTCGTTGAAACTGTAGGTCAGGCTCGGGTGGAGCTTGACCCCGTCGAACTGCCACAGCGATGTGAAGCGCTTCGGCAAGCGAATGTTCAGACCGCCGATCGGTCGGAGCTTACCTTCATAGGTTCCGTATACCACACCGCCGTACGGCGCGATGGGAAGTCCGGTCCAACTCTCGAGGTCCTTACTCGCGGTCAAATAGAATGATGTTCCTTCCGGCGTCCCTATTCGGTCGGAGCTGATCCCGAAAATAACGGCAGGACGATTCTTAGTCTCCGTGACGGGTATCAGCGTGAGCAACGGATGAACCTCGCCAACCTTTGGATTGTATTCCAGCCCAACGTGAACACGTGGGTGCCAGCGATAAATGAACGTCGTGCGCACCGCGGCCCGGTCGACCTGGCCTCGCAGCAGTCGTACACCGATCGTGAATTTCTTTGGATTATCGGCCGTCCCCCGGACAGCCTGGCCTTCGCCCGGTCAGACAGGTCAGGCCGGGACGAGCGACGCGTTCGGAGATTTCTTCTGTTCCGCTTTTGCCGTCTTTTCGGCTTCCTTCACACTCGAGAGAACGACCGCATCCAGGAACTCCCGCAGCTCGGCTGGCTTGATGATCCCGATCTCGCGCCGGACGATCTTGCCGTTGCGATCGATGATGACCGTTGCCGGTAGCACCGTGCCAACGCCGAACCGCTGCATATCGGCCGTCGACGCCCCAAGCCACACCGGGAAATTGACTTTGAATTCGCGGATGAACTTCAGCACCTTCGCCGAGTCAGCCGCCGCATCACCCGCCGCTCCGATCACCTGCACGCCGAGCGCCGCGTAGTCGTTCTGGATCGACGAAAGGTCGGGCATCTCTTTCTTACACGGCTCGCACCACGTCGCCCAGAAGTTCAGGACAACAACACGACCGCGATAATTCGCAAGCGATTGTTCGGCGCCGGTCATGTCGCGAAGGGCAAGGACCGCATCGTCGGAAACCGGCGTCGGCTTCGGGAGTGGTGAGTCCAGGACCTTGAGCGCGTTCACCTTTACGAAGTTCTTATCCTTCTCGGAGCGCACCTCGCCTTCGACTTCGACGAACTTTGGTACGAGTTCGAGAAAATCCTTGCCCGTAAGCTTGAACTTTCCCGGCTCCATTGTGTAAAGCATGAAGCCTTTCTCATCCTCAACGGCAAGCGCCTGTGGAACTCCCTCTTCGGAACAGTCGAGTGCGCATTTGACGTCAGCTTCGTTTCCGTACGGAGTCTTCTTGCGATCCGATGCCTCGAACCAGCAGACGGAACACACGACCTGGCCCTTAAGCTTCACCGGCTTCGGAGCCTGGGCAAACGATGCTGCGGCTAATGCGATGCCTAGCAGAAGAACTGATAACAAACTTCTCATAAAACTCGAATGAGGAGCCTCGGACCATCTCCGAGGCTCGTCAGAGTAATGCCTCACGGCACTATCGCCTATACAGCGGTTTCCGCTGACTTCCCTTTGCAGCAATCGCAATTGTCGCAGCAGCTCTTGCCGTCAGAAGCGGACATCGCCGACGCGCCGTCCTTCTTCATCGGGCAAGAATCGCCACAGCAGTCGCATGAGTGACCTTCCGCCTTTGCGTGACCGGCTTCATGCTTTTCGCAACTGGACGTCTCGTGACCCGCCTTGTGATCGTGGCCTTTGGACTTCATCGGACACGAGTCGGCCGACTTACAACACGCAGCTCTGTCCGCTCCGACCGAGGCCGTTCGGGTGTATGCAAACGCGGCGGCCGCGAGCGCCATAAGCGCAAAGATCGCCAGCGATGCGATGATTCTCTTTTTCATGATTTATTCTCCTTGGATCTAATGCCAATGGTGGAATCGCACGCGTAAAGCGCGATTCGTCGAGTGACGCGCGTGAGGCTGGCTTTAAATCCGGAGTATGCGGTTTTTGATTCGATCCGATCGCCGATCGAGCAGAGGCGGGCCACGGTAATTCGCGACGTAAACTCGCTCGACAGCGATCGTAAAAGCGGGCTGAAGAAATTGGGTCGTGGAAACTACGGCGGAGGTCGCCGGCTCAAGATGAAACGAAGGCTTTTCGATGGGTGCGCCAAAAAAGCTCACCGTCATCGGGCAGCAGTCCATCTCGTGACCCGCGAACGCCGCAGTCCCGCCATCGTCCGCCGACTTGTCGCAATGCCGTTCGACCTTCTTGAGCGGACAGTGTTCGGTCTCGACGGCAACTGAGTCGGACGTTCGACAGTAGGCGACGCACACCGCACCGCCGGCATTCAAACAGATGAACGCGACGACGAACATTGCGAGCAGCCTGGTCTTTAGCGAGTGTCTGAACATCGTGAATCAGTCCATAAGAAGATAGCACAGCACTTGTCAGAACCGGGAGCGGTAGCGACCGGGGCTTTCAAGCTGGCTGCGTCGAGTGCTGGCCGCGGCGGTAACCGCAGATGAAGCAGATAATGCGGGATCCTATCTGATCATCTTTCTGATCTGCGTCATCTGCGTTATCTGCGGTTAGAGGCGTTAATCGCCAAACCCCGCTTCTACCAGCTCCCGGTTCTGACAAGACGCAAGAGCCCGCGGTTCATACATTGAACCGGAAGTTGACGATGTCGCCTTCCTGCATTACGTACTCTTTTCCCTCGAGACGGACGAGGCCTTTTTCGCGTGCGGCGGCCATGGACCCGTACGTTGTGAGGTCGTTGTAGGAAACGATCTCGGCCCGAATAAAGCCTCGTTCGATATCGGTATGGATCTCACCCGCTGCCTGCGGCGCCTTTGTTCCGACCGGGATCGTCCACGCCCGCACTTCCTTTTCACCCGCGGTCAGAAACGACATCAGCCCCAGCATGTGATACGCGGCTTTGATCAGCCCATCGACGCCGCTCGACGAAAGACCGAGGTCTTTTAAGTAGTCCGCTCGTTCGGCGGGCTCGAGAGCCACCAGTTCGGCTTCGAGCTTTGCACAGATCACGACGACATCGGCTTTCTCTGCGGCAGCGTGTGCCTTCACGGCCGTCACGTGCGGGTTCGAATCCGGATCGGCGAGCGAGCCTTCGTCGACATTCGCGGCATAGATCGTCGGCTTGGTCGAAAGAAAGAACCAGCCCTTCACGATCGCCCGCTCATCATCTGTAAGGTCCGCCGCACGCGCGGGCCTTCCCTCTTCGAGTGTCGGCTGGATCTTGTCAAGCAGCTCAAGTTCGCGTTTCGCATCCTTGTCCCCCGACTTGGCGGCACGCATCGCCTTGTCACGTCGCTTCTCTGCCGATGCGAGATCCGCGAGTGCAAGCTCGATCTGGATAGTTTCAATATCGCGGACCGGGTTCACCGAACCCTCGACGTGGATGATGTTCTCGTCTTCGAAGCACCGCACGACCTGGATCACCGCGTCCGTCTCACGGATGTTCGCGAGAAACTGGTTCCCGAGCCCTTCCCCCTTCGAAGCCCCACGAACGAGTCCCGCGATATCGACAAACTCGACCGTCGCGGGAACGATGGTTTCCGTCTTTACGATCTTTGCTAGAGGCTCCAGCCGTTCGTCCGGAACCGGAACCACGCCCACGTTCGGCTCGATGGTAGCAAAAGGATAATTCGCCGCGAGCGCGGCTTCCTGGGCCGTCAGCGCATTAAAGAGGGTTGATTTTCCAACGTTGGGCAGCCCAACAATTCCTGCTTGAAGCATAGTTCAGAACGACGCATCCGTCGCAAATTGAGTATTCTACCTTCCGGTCGGGGGTTTGGCGAAACACGGTACTTATTCGCCGAAGACGACCCCGTATTAAAGCCCGAGGTCGAGCCGCAAAACGCGATTTCCGTCGCTGAAGGCGACACAGCATTAAAGCCCAGGGTTGAATGAGCGAAGCGAATGAAACCCTGGGTAAGGTTGTGGCGCGATTCGTCGCTGAAAGCGACCATCTGTCGCTGCTCGCTTTCAGCGAGCGATTCCTTCCCCCCGCCTACCCAGGGTTCCGCCGAAGCGGCTCCCACCCTGGGCTTTAAGCTATGTCGCTTTCAGCGACACGACCGGATAGACATAACCGAAAACACAACGCAATACTTCAACAAAAACCTGACGGGTTTCCCCATCGTGCGATTTGGGTTAAGTTATTTTCTGATCAGCTCTTGTTATGCTCATCTCGCTTCTATTGGTCGCGATCGCCACGGCGGGCGGCTTTGCGATCACACATCTCGTTGATGATGATGCTCCTTTGATGTGGCGCCTTTCGGCGGGAAATATCATCGGCTGCGCGATATTCGGATCGGCCGGTTTCGTTCTGTGCCTCGCGTTTGGCCTGAATATTTTTGTCGTTCTCGCCGCCGCGCTCCTGACGCTCTCGCCGATACTGATCGTTTACAAAGGCCGTTACCGCAAGCGAGTGTGGAACGAATGGCTGCGATCAAAGAGCCGACTCCAAGGAGCGAATATCCGGCGCGGCGCGAGGTTCGCCTACTACGCATTTTTCTTCCTGCTTTTCTTTTTCTTTTTCGACCGGGCGATGCTCGAATCGGCGGCGGGAATCTATACGGGCGGTTCACAGAATCTTGGCGATCTCCCGTTTCACCTCGGAGCAATATTCAGCTTCACCGAAGCAAATAACTTTCCACCTCAGAATCCGTCGTTTGCCGGAGCACGATTCTCTTATCCATTTGTAGCGGAC
>CAMLKY010000173.1 GCA_946480545.1 uncultured Acidobacteriota bacterium | reverse complement strand
AGCTGTACGTCATGAACGCCGACGGTGCGAACGTGACTCGATTGCCCTCCACCGGGACCGACGACGAAGCATCGTTCAGCCCGGATGGAACGAAGATAGTTTTTTCCTCGAGGCGCGATGGCGGTTCGGGTGACATCTATACGATGAACGCGGACGGATCGGGCGGCGTGACGCGCCTGACGCTGTTCGGAGGGTATAGCCCGTCGTGGTACGGGCCCGTCTCTCCGCCTACCGACACGACTGACCCGACGGTCTCCATCACTACTCCGGCGAACGGCGTGACCTACACGAAGGGACAATCCGTGCAAGCCTCTTACTCGTGTCAGGATGAAGCGGGCGGTTCGGGAATCGCCACTTGCACGGCAACGGTTGCGAATGGTTCCCCGATCGATACGGGAACGGTGGGCAGTCATACATTCACAGTCACCGCCAGCGACAATGCCGGCAACACCGTGACCGCGACGCACACCTACAACGTCGTGTACGACTTCGCAGGCTTTTTCCAACCCGTGGAAAACCTGCCGGGTTTGAACTTAGTAAGCGCCGGCGGAGCGGTGGCCCTGAAATTCACGCTCGGCGGAAACCAGGGCGGGTCGGTCCTCGCACCCGGGTATCCGGTCTCCAGTCAGATCGCCTGCGACTCAACCGAACCCGGCGTCGTGATCGAAGAAACCGTCGCATCGGGCAACAGCACCCTGAGCTACAACCCGACTACGGGGCAGTACAGCTACATCTGGAAAACCGAGAGATCATGGCGCGGAACTTGTCGCATGCTGATTGTCCGGTTGAACGACAACACCGATCACCTGGCGAAGTTCCGGTTCAGGTGAGTCGGAATTGATCAGCCACGGATCTGCGCGGGTGACGCGGATCGGAAAGCATATCCGATCCGCGTCATCTGCTTTCAGGACGAGGATGACAGTTTAAGGATCTTCCTATTTGCATTGGCATCCACACTGCCTTAGCTGACGCATCGGAAGATTCTAAAATCGCTGTTGGTGGACGGCCCTTCCTCGAACCAGCCTCGAGAGAAGGACCAGAATCGCCGCAACACACAACGCCATCGCTCCGGCCCGAATGTACGTAGCCGTCGTGACGGAGACTCCGATCCCGGTCGCGACCGCGATATACGCGGCGATACACAGCGGACACTTTGGCAGCAGCGCGAGGATCAAACCTGGTGTCGCCCACTTCACGACAGTCGAGCATCCACACTTTGCGGCCCCTAGTGACAACATGATGCTCCTTTGGTTTCGCCCGGCTTGTAGGCATCGTGATAGTTCCACCACTCGTATGTCGGCGACTGTGGATAGCCTTCGGGCGAATCTTCCCACGGCTCCTGCCGTCCGAGGGCGGTCATGTCGAGATAGCTCCACGTCGTTCCCATCGCCTCATCGCCACGCCCGTTGATAAGGTACGTGCGGAATATCCGATCGCCGTCGCGGATGAACGCGTTGTGCCCGTGCCACTCGTCGACTCCGAAATCCTTGTCGAAGTCGTCGGTGATCGTGTACCACGGGATCCGGTTCCAGTCCATACGCCTTTTCAGATCCTGGATCTCGGGCTGCGGCGCCCGCGACGCGAACACGAGTGTCGTGTCACGCGCATTCAGATGTGCGAGATGCCCCACATGGTCGGCCATCATCGAACATCCGACGCACGCGCGTTCCGGATAGGCGCCGCCCGATTTCGGGAACGTAGTGACATCCGGTGCATAGAAGGCTCGGTAGACGATCAGCTGACGTCGCCCGTCGAACAAATCGACCAAGCTCCGACGTCCGTCCGGCCCCTCGAACACATAATCCTTCTCGACCGCCATCCAGGGCATACGGCGCCTCTCTGCCGCCAACGCATCCCGCGCCCGAGTAAACTCCTTTTCCTTGACCAACATCCTCTCCCACTCGGCCGTCCACTCATCCGCCGACACGATCGCCGGCGTCTTCATTTTCACTAATTGTTCGTCTGACATTTACTTCTCCTTTCGTGGCAACTCTTTCGTCCTGTGAGTGAGTCGCCGTTTTACCAGCTCAGTTAACCGCAGGTGACGCAGCTGTGGCGGTCCGCCCCCGGCGCTCTTATTTCGTGTCTTATTCGTGTCTTATTCGTGCATTTCGTGGTTACAGTTTTCGTATGACGTGGTGGTTCCAAGTTCTTAAACCGTTATGACTGAAACCACCAATTCACACGAACGAACACGAAAAGATTCAGATCTGCTTCATCCGCGTAAATCTGCGGCAAAGAATCTTCCTCATTTCTTTTCGACATCATCCTTCACCCGCAACAACGTGCTAGACCACAACTCCGCGAACGGCCCCATCCAGCGTTCATATATCTGCCGGATCGGCACAGGGTTCAGCGAATTCTCCCGCTTCCGCCCGTCCTTCACGGTATTGATCAACGAAGCCTTCCGAAGCATATCGATGTGCTTCATCACCGCATGCCGGGTCATCCCCGGAAACGCCTCAACGATCTCAGTAGTCCCCCTCGGCCCGTCCCGCAAAAGATCCAGGATCTTGCGCCGAGTAGGATCCGAAAGCGCCTTCCAAATAATGTCGTTGTCGTCGCTCATAAAACTCCCCTCCTTCTAAAGGAGGGGAAGTCATCCGCCGCGAGGCGGATGACGGGGTGGTCAATCAGCCGAGAGGCTGAAACCGCGCCGCACTGATCACATTTTTTTTGAACGCGGATTGGGCGGATCTGAAGATTTAGTTAGTGCTTGTCGTGTGTTTCGTGCCTTTGGTGAGGCTCTCGACAACCGCCAAGCCCTGAGGACGCGATCACTCTAAGCATTAGTTTTCTTATCCGCCCAGATCCGTTCCATCCGCCCGATCCGCGTTAACCTCACGAAGCCGCAGCCGCGCCCGTGACATCCCCTTTCACCGCCTCGAGCATATGCTTCCACCCCTCGCCGACTCCCTCGCGATGCGCCGGCTCGATCATCCCGATAGCCCGATGCCGCAGAGTCACCTTCGCCCCGCCCGCGATCTGATCGACCTTTACCTCGATATGATTCAGCGCCGGATAAGACATGAACATCGGCCCGCTCAATTCGATCAACACCGGCGGCTTGATCACCTGCACATGTCCCCAAAGATGCTGGACGCCCTCGCCGCGGTCGCGAAACCAACGCCCACCGGCCCACTCCTCGAGCGTCATCTCCATACTCGCCCCATCCGGCCGAACGTTCCCCTCACCCAACCGGTACAACACACTTTTGAAAACATCCCCAATGTCTCCCTTCACCTCAACCGACTGCTCCACATCCAACGTCAGATCATTCAAGTTCATAATTATTACCTCTCCTTAATAGGTAACTATATAGTTACGTATTATGCTCATCCTGTCAAGAAGTAATCCCAGGAGCGGAATCGGCACGTCGGGATTTTGACTTCGCGGCGTCGAAGACAAACTCAGGAACCCCAGGCGACAACGGCGGTAGATCCTGAGGTTTACCGCGACCCTGACGCGAAATGTTAGAATCTTTATTCTTAAGAAAAGAATCACGGGGGACCTCACATTGAAAGGCGATTCGCAGATCATCAGCGGGTGGCTCGAAGCCATCATCGAATCCGCAGACGATGCAATCATCAGCAAGACGCTCGACGGCACGCTGACTAGTTGGAACAAGGCCGCGGAGAAAATCCTCGGCTACACGGCCGACGAAGCTGTCGGTAATTCGGTCCTGATGCTCATTCCCGAGGAGCTCCGCGACGAGGAGACAATGATTCTCTCGAACATTCGGGCCGGTCGGCGTGTCGAGCACTTTCAAACGGTGCGCGTCCGCAAGGACGGACGCCGGATCAACGTCGCACTCACCATCTCACCGATAAAGGACGCCGATGGAAACATCGTCGGGGCTTCAAAGATCCTTCGCGATATAACCCGGATCAAGGAAATGGAAGCGGAGCAGGCCCGCGTCCAAAAACAGCTCGCGGAAGAGACCGAGATCGTCGAGGCGATCAATCGGATCGGCACGGTCCTGTCGGCAGAGCTCGAGCAGGACAAGCTCGTCCAGATCGTAACCGACGCCGCGACCGAGCTGACCGGCGCCGAATTTGGCGCGTTCTTTTACAACGTGCTCGATGCCTCCGGCGGCTCATACATGCTCTACGCGCTTTCGGGAGTGCCGCGCGAGAAATTCGAAGGCTTCCCGATGCCCCGCGCGACGGATCTGTTCGGTCCGACTTTTCGCGGCGAGGCGACCATCCGTCTCGGCAATGTTCGCAATGACCCAAGGTACGGCAAGCACGCACCATACTTCGGCATGCCCGAGGGACACCTTCCCGTCACGAGCTACCTCGCCGTCTCGGTGGTCTCGCGTGACGGTACCGTGATCGGCGGACTATTCTTCGGTCACCAGGCAGAAGACGTTTTCACCGAGCGCCACGAGAGGATCGTCGAAGGGCTCGCAGGCCAGATAGCAACGGCGATGGATAATGCACGCCTCTACGAACAGGCCCGCGAGGCGCTTCGCGATCGTGAACAACTGCTCGAGCGCGAAAGGCATGCCCGCGAGCAGGCCGAGATCGCAAGCCGTTCGAAAGATGAGTTTCTCGGACTGCTTTCACACGAGCTGCGGACACCGCTCAATTCGATACTCGGTTGGACGAGGATCCTTAGCTCGCAGAATCTCACCCCCGAGGCGACGACGCAGGCGCTGGAGACGATCGATCGCAACGCTAAGCTCCAGGCCCGCCTGATCGACGACATGCTCGACGTCTCGCGAATCATCTCGGGCAAGCTCCGACTCGATGCACAGCCCGTCGATCTGACATCGGTCATAAACGCCGCCGTCGATACATTGCGCCCCGCCGCTGATGCAAAGCAGATCCGGATGTACGTGACACTCGACTTCGGAAACGCCAATGTGCTTGGCGATCCCGTACGTCTGCAGCAGGTGGTATGGAATCTCGTTGCAAACGCGATCAAGTTTGTCCCCCGCGGCGGCAGCGTACGTGTCGCACTCCGGCGGGTGAACTCTCATGTCGAGATCACGGTAAGCGATTCGGGTCCGGGAATCGACCCCGACTTTCTGCCGCATGTCTTCGAGAGGTTCCGTCAGGCAGATAGCGGGACGAACAAAATGTACTCGGGTCTCGGACTCGGATTGTCGATCGTGCGGCATCTTGTCGAGCTACATGGCGGGACCGTCGAGGCAGCCAATGGCGAGGACGGAGTCGGGGCCGTCTTCACAGTAAAGCTCCCGGTAATGGTCGTCAGTCGCCCGATCGAAGAGATGGTCCGGAAGCGTGAGGCACCTGCACCGCTCACCACAGCCAATCTGGCCTTCGACTGCCCGCCCGATCTCGCGGGTCTGAAGGTGCTCGCGGTCGACGACGAACCCGACTCGCGGGCTCTGCTGGAGATGCTGTTCGAGATGTGCGGCGCCGAAGTAATGCTGTGCGGGTCTGCCACGGAGGCGCTGAAGATGTTGGATGAATTCGAGCCGGACGTGCTCGTCTCCGATATCGGCATGCCCGAAGAGGACGGGTACAGTTTGATAAAACGGATCCGCGAAAAAGAAAAAACAACAGGCCGCCGCCTTCCTGCCGTCGCGCTCACCGCCTTCGCCCGAACCG
>CAMLKY010000172.1 GCA_946480545.1 uncultured Acidobacteriota bacterium | reverse complement strand
GCAGGTAGCAGTCTTCCGGCGGCAGATCAGAAAAGCTGCGGAGCTCGCGCTTCCGATCATCATTCACAGTCGTGACGCAGATGACGAGACTGTCGAGATACTGACCGAGGAATGCTCGGGCGACGCCTTTCGTGGCGGGATAATGCACTGCTTCGGCGGGACTCCGGAGATGGCGAGAAAGTTGATCGACCTAGGATTTCTAATATCGTTTGCGGGGAATGTCACGTTCAAGAAAGCCGAGAATCTTCGCGATGCAGCGCGTGTCGTGCCGCTTGATAAACTTCTCGTCGAGACCGATTGTCCGTTTCTGACGCCGGTACCGCTTCGCGGAAAACGGAACGAGCCCGCATTCGTCGAACACACCGCGCGATTTCTGGCGGGATTGTACGACGTAGAGTTCGAAGAGCTCGCCAGGACGACGACACGCAACTTTATCGATTTTTTTGACTTGAGCTCGGAGTACAGGCTCTAGCCTGTTCCGACGTCGAAGAACAAGCTGAAGCTTGCACTCCAAACAAAATATGGCAAAAGAGAATTCATTTGATATCGTCTCGAAGACAGACTACGCAGAGGTTACGAACGCTCTCCATCAAACGGCGAAAGAGATCTCGCAGAGATTCGATTTTAAGGGCAGCAAAGCTGCGGTCGACCTCGAAGGCAAAGACCTCGTCATGACCGCTGAAGACGAAACGAAACTGCGGAACATGAACGACATTCTGCAGTCAAAGCTCGTAAAGCGCGGCATCTCGCTCAAGGCTCTCGACTATCAAAAGGTCGAGCAGGCCGGCGGCGGAACCGTTCGCCAGCTTGTTAAGATCCAACAGGGAATCCCGGGTGATAAAGCGAAAGAAGTCGTAAAGTTCATCAAGGATTCAAAGCTCAAGGTGCAGGCCTCGATCCAAGGTGAGACTGTGCGTGTGTCGGGCAAGGACCGCGATACGCTGCAGGATGTTATCGCCCGGCTCAAGGCAAAGGATTTCGGCATCGACATGCAATTCGACAACTACCGCTCAAATTGATGCAGACATTTGTTGCGACAAAAGAAGAATCGCTGGCTGCGGGAGCCGCGCGCCAGGTCTTCGGGCTATTGAAGAAAGAGCTTGGTCTCGTCGAAGCGGAATTCGAACGTCAGGCAAGCTCGAACGTCCAGGTCATCAACTACCTGGGTGACTACCTTCGAGCTTCAGGCGGCAAGCGTGTCCGGCCCGCTCTTCTCGTCCTCGCAAATTACGCCGTCGGCGGTGACGGCAGCACCGACAATTCGATTCGACTCGCGACCGTCATGGAGATGCTGCATACCGCGACGCTCGTTCATGACGACATAATCGACAATGCCGACATAAGGCGAAGCCGCCCGTCCGTGAACGCGCGATTCGGCAATCAGGCCGCTGTGCTGATGGGTGACTGGCTTTACATGTCGGCATTCGAGACATCGCTCAAGGAACGGTCGCTCGAGATCCTCGACATCCTGACCCGGCTCACACGGAAGATGACCGAGGGGGAATTGATCCAGTTGACGATGCTCGGTAATGCATCCATTACACGCGACGAGTACTTCGATATTCTTCGCCGAAAGACGGCGTATCTTTTTTCCGGATGCTGCGAGATCGGCGCGATCCTCGGCGGAGCCAGTTTCGAACAACAGAAGGCCCTCCGGGAGTACGGCATGAACCTCGGCGTTGCATTCCAGCTCGCTGACGATCTGCTCGATTTCACATCCGATGAGCGTGCGCTCGGTAAAGCCGCGGGTGCCGACCTCGTTGAGGGCAAAGTCACGCTGCCTCTTATCATCCTTCAGGAAAGGGCGCCCGCAGTTCGAGCAAAACTTGAAGAAGTGATGAATGAAGGCTCGTATGACGAGCCGGCGCGGGCATCGATGGCCCTTAGATTAAAGGACGAGGGCGTGCTTGACGTCGTTCGCGAGATCGCCCTATCATACGCGTCCGCCGCCCGGAAAAACCTTGAACTTTTACCGGAAACCGAGTATCGTTTTGCTCTGGACGCGATACCGAACTTCGTGATTCATCGAAACAGTTGAACACGCCGCCAGGCTTTCCGGATCGCATCAAAGAAGCTCGATAGAAGCCGGCCCGATCTCAACCATGTTGGACGAAAACCTTATAGCAACACTTGAACAAAGCCTCCGTCAGACGCGGAATGCGCAGAGCCGTCTGATGGCAAGGCTCCGTGAAGTCGAGATGGAGTCCGAGAGACTAAAAGAAGAGATCGAGGCGCTGGAGAACAGTGCGGCGCAGACCGAGTCCGCGATCGATAGCCTTCTGGTCACGATGCGTTCGGGAAATCGGAGTCTCAATATTGGAAAGACGCTCCGGATCGAAGACGATTACGATCGACGCCCGGAGCCGCGTCAGAGATCGACCCAAAACCAGCGGAACCAGTCTAACTCGAGCTACCGGCCTGCGAATTCAGTCGCATACATAAATCAGAATCGCGGTGGTGTTCCGTCGCGAGCGAATAATATCGAGCCGATCAGTCATCGCTTTGCAGATCGTACGATCACCCAGGCCTGCACGCTCCTGCTTCGTGAGGCGGGCAAACCTCTTCACGTCAATGAGCTCTATAACCTGCTCGTCGCAGGCGGAATGGAATTCAAGGGAAACAACCCCACTATCTCGGTTGCAGTATCGCTTAATCGCAATCGTCGCTTCCGAAAGGTCGAGCCCGGCACCTTTGATCTGGTGATGCGAGAAGCCTCGCGCGACCAGGTGGCGTCCTAGGTTGTCGAAATGTTCTCTGGCGATCCTTAATTTCCATCCCTTCTGTAGTATAATCTCCGGCTAAGTTCCAGCAGCGGTACTATTTCGCCGCGATTTTTATCTGTTCCGGCATCCGCTGCCGTTAAGAAAAATGAAAAATCTTCTATTGATCATTGCCATTCTTGTGCTTTGTCTCGGTGCGCTCGAGGCAGACGCACGCCCGATACGCCTGCGAGCCAACTTTATCCCGCCGGGGTGTACGTCGACGTCGAATCTCAAATTCGCGGACATCTATGCTGACGGTAATATCGCCGTCATGGGTAGCTACAATTGCCGGGGCGTATTCATCATGAATGTGTCGAATCCGGACGCGCCTTCGCTCTACAGCCATTACAATCCGGGCGCGAATATTCAGTTCCTCGAGGCGATCGTGATTGGAAACAGAGGGTACTTTGGTGCAGGCAACACAACAGAGGGCGTACATATCGTCGACCTCACCAATCCGGCCGTACCGACCTTGTTGGGCAAAGTGAACGCGACGACCGGTGGCGGATACTCGACGATTCACGAGATGATGGTCTTCGACCAGAATGACCGGCGTTACCTTCTAATAAACTCTAATTCTACGGCAACGCGTCCACTGAAGATCATCGACGTGACCAACCCGGCAGCGCCGGTGCTCAAATGGACATTCAGTTCCAGCGACGGTGGTTGGGTGCACGCGATGCATATTCGCGGGAACCGGATGTACCTTTCGGGGTTTTCCGGATCCACTCGCGTCGACATTTTCGATATTGGAAACCTTGCAGCTCAGGCGCCGGCGCTTCTGGGATTCGTGCCCGTAGGCTTCAACGCAAATCACAGTGCCTGGACTAGCGAAGACGGTAACTTCCTTTACAGTGCGCGAGAAATAAGCGACAGCAATGTTACGAACCCGGGAGACATTCGGGTTTACAACGTGACCGACCCGGCCGCTCCTTTGATGGTCAACCGCGTTTCTATGTCAGACCTGGGAATCGTGGCTGTTACGCCGCATAACCCAGTTGTGATGGGGAATAAGCTCTACGTGGCCTGGTATCAGGCGGGAACTCTAGTATTTGATATCTCAGAGCCGAGCAACCCCGTTCGCATCGGCCAGTACGATACGTGGGCCGCGCAATTTACCGAAGAGGATCTGCGGGAAGTAAGGGAAGCTAAAGCTAAGTTGAGTCCGGATGATGTGATATGTGGCGAGAACCGGCTGACCAATCAGCAGATCGCCGGATATAACGGCAATTGGGCGGTCTATCCGTTCCTCGGTGAGGACAAGGTCCTCCTCGGAGATCTGGCGACGGGTCTTTATGTCGTCAATGTTGCGACAAGAAACCAGGTTTCGGATTTTGATGGTGATGGTAAGACTGACTTCTCGGTCTTCCGCCCCACGACGGGTGACTGGACAGTCGAGAAGAGCTCTGACACCACACAGTCGACACTCAACTGGGGACTCCCCGGCGACATCATCACCCCCGGGGATTACGATGGCGATGGCAAGACAGATCACGCGATCTTCCGGCCGTCCGGCGGCGTCTGGTGGTTTGTCATGAGCGGTAACGGCTCTCGCCCGGCGGTTCAATTCGGACTCGACGGAGACGTACCTGTTCCGGCCGATTACGACGGAGACGGCAAGACCGACGTAGCTGTCTGGAGACCTTCGACCGGTGTCTGGTACATAAATCAAAGCACTGGCGGCATCAGATATCAGCAGTGGGGATCAACCGGCGATCGAGCGTTCGGCGGTGACGTCGATGGAGACGGCAAGGCGGACATCGTCGTGTGGCGTGAATCGAACGGCGGTTGGTACGTACTCCGAAGTCAGACTGGGACGCCGCAGTACTACACGTTCGGAACAGCCGGCGACAAACCGCTCTTTGCGGACTACGACGGCGACGGCCGTGCGGATTTCTCTGTGTATCGCCCGTCCGAAGGTGTCTGGTACACGATCAAGTCGGGCAATGGAAGCTTCTCGGCATACCAATTCGGTATAGCGGAGGATATCCCCGTCCCGGCCGATTATGATGGCGACGGTAAAACGGATATCGCGGTTTTCCGGCCTAGCTCCAGTGTCTGGTACCGTGTCAACAGCTCAAACGCTGTGCTGTCTATACGGGCATTCGGGCAGACCGGCGATCGACCGTCGCCCTCGTCCGTTCAGCCGCAGTAGCGTTTAGTTAAATGCTCCCGACGGACCCAGAGTCAGTTTCTTGACTTTGGGTCCTTTGTTTTTATGATTGCCATATGAAATTGCGTCTGACACTGAACAGCGGCAAGCTCGCCGGAAACGTTTACGAGCTTGAAAGCGGGTTTCTCACGATCGGACGCGGACCAAATTGCAGCATCCGGTTCGATCCGATAGCCGAGCGGATCGCTTCGAAGCAGCACGCATTTATCGAGGCCCGGAACGAAGGGTTTTTTCTCACCGACAATCAGAGCCTTAACGGAACATATCTAAACGGCCAGCGCGTGCAGCGAACACAGATACGCTCCGGCGACACAATACAGTTCGGGCGCGGCGGGGTGACCGCGACGGTATTCGTCGATGAGACCTCTCCGCGCCAGGACCTCGGACTGGCACAACTCCAACAGATCCGGAACGTCGCCGAGCGGCAGCCAGATAATTTTCAAAATTCGATGTCCAATATCGGCCTCGGACATCTCGAGGCCGTTCCCGAGCCGAGCCGTACCGGCCGGTATGTGGGTATCGGACTGACGATCTTCGCTGTTGTCTTTCTATCGCTGATCGTCATGGTGCTGACGTTTGCGAGCGTGGGCATCGGACCCGCGATCGTTGCCGCGGTCGTCGCCTTTGCACCGGCGGTACTTTATCTTTTCC
>CAMLKY010000171.1 GCA_946480545.1 uncultured Acidobacteriota bacterium | reverse complement strand
GGTCGCCGTGTTCGAGTGCCGCTAAGAGCACAGCCATGTTCGCCTGAGCACCGGAATGGGGCTGGACGTTGGCATGTTCGGCTCCGAACATCTCTTTCGCTCGATCGATCGCGGTCTGCTCGACCACATCCGCGAATTCGCATCCGCCGTAATAGCGCTTACCGGGATAACCCTCGGCGTACTTATTGGTAAATACCGTGCCCATCGTTTGCAGCACGGCTTCGGAGACGAAATTCTCGGATGCGATCAGCTCGAGGCCGTTCGTCTGTCGACGAACCTCATCGTCGATGGCATTGCTGATAATTGGATCCGCGGCCGCTATGCTCGCCGAAAAGAAATCATTCATATCAATCACAATATTCGTCAATAACGACGGACTCTGCAGGTGACACTCCGTGAATTCGACGGAAGATATACTCGTCCTGCTCTTCCTTCGCGAGGCCTGCAGGCATCCCGATTCGAGCGAACTCTTTTGCCTCCTCGTACAATTGAGCACACATCAACAGACGTTCTTCAACGGATTTCGACATGATGATCCTATTAACTAGTCGTCTTGCCCATTGTGTTGTGTCTTCCATGCGATAACTTCAGCCCAGATCTCATTCAGGGCCAGTCGATTGATCCAGCCTTGCACGTAGTCTGAATCATATTCTGAGCCAGTTAGATTCGCAATATCTCGAATCTGCATCTCAGAATGACTATCTTTCGCCCAGAGTAATTTGGCTACGATCAGGTCCTCCTTGGTTGAGGTCCAGAATTCAAAGCCCGCCAAAGCTTCTCTTCGACGTCGACGAAAGCTGGTTTGTGCCCACTCAGAATCCTTCTTGATGATGCAGTCGATTTTGCCTCCATGAGTCCGGCTAATCACATTGAACATCGACTTGCGGCTCACGGCACGCCGCATTGCAGCTTCACTTATGTAGTATTCATCCTTGAACAAGTTGAAAAATTCGCCTGTCCGAGAGTCGCGCAATTCTACGACGACATCGATGTCACGCGTCATTCGAATGTCCGCGTAAACGCCCATAGCATACGAGCCGGTGACCATATACTCGATGCCCAACACGTTCATTTTCTGAACGAAGTCCCGGAGCGTGTCGATCATCGAGATTCCGGTTTCCATAACCAAACTCTGCCGGATGCTACCAGAAAAATCCCCTTGGCGGGGTTTCACCAGAGAGCAGACGCCGCGCCTCCCGCCGCGCTCGCTTCTCGCGCCAATGACTACCGCCGCACACATCTGCGAGAATCATCGCTACGTCCTGGCCATCTTGCTTCGATATCCAAAATGCAGAATGAAGAAGGAGGAGCATTGATTCAGCTCGAGAAGAAGCCGGTATGGCGCTCCTCGCAACGGCGACTGCCTCTTCGAGAGACTTACGAGCCTCCTTCTCATAGCCACGCTCAGCCAGTGCGACGATCTCCCACGCACGGACCGCCGATCGCTGATAATCGTCCTTGCACTCGGCGGCGGTCTTCGCAGCTTCGCGAGCAAAATGCAACGGGTTTGATACTGCATGTCGGCAGAGTTGCGCGTATGCCTGTGCACGAAACCACGGGTCGTCAACCTTTTTGGTTAAGTCAACCGCTTTTGCATCGTTCGTCTTTGCTAGTCGAGTCATCTTCGCGAATCAATTCACCATGGCCTTGAACTGTTCCTCGTTCAGGATCGTCACCCCCAGTCCTTCTGCCTTCGTCAATTTCGATCCCGCCTCACTTCCGGCAACAACATAATCGGTCTTATTGCTGACCGACGATGACACACGTCCGCCGCGATCTTCGATCAGCTTCGATGCTTCGTCGCGGGTGTAATTTTCCAGCGTGCCGGTGAGGACGAAAGTCTTTCCGACGAATCGCTCGTCCAGCGATTCAGCGCCGGCGCCTTCGGCTTCCATCTTTACGCCGGCAGCTCGGAGCCGTTCGATAAGCTCGAGATGAAGCGGATTGCGGAACCACTCATAAACGCTCACCGCGACCGTCGGTCCGATCTCGGGGATCGCTTCGAGCTCTTCTTTCGTCGCATCCTTGAGCTTATCGATACTTCGGAAATGTCGCGCAAGGATCTTGGCGTATCGCTCGCCGACGTGCCGGATGTCGATGCCGTAGAGCAATCTCTGCAACCCTCGGGACTTGCTTGCTTCGATCTGATCGATCAGCTTCTTCGCAGATTTCTCGGCCTTGCGTTCGAGGTTCGCGATGTCAGAAACGGTCAGCTCGTAAATGTCCGCGACATTCTTCAACTTCCATGGTCCGGCCTCCCGCTCGATTCCGCGATCGACAAGCGTCTCGATCAGTACCCAGCCGAGGCCTTCGATGTCCATCGCTTTCCGCGACGCGAAGTATCCGATCCGCGCCTTCACCTTCGCGGGGCAGTCCGGGTTCGAGCATCGGCGAACGACTTCGTTCTCGGGACGGATCGCGGGCGACCCGCACTCGGGGCACTTGGTCGGAAACTTGTACGGCCGTTCGGTCCCGTCACGCTTAGATGTCACGACCTGCAGCACCTGCGGGATGATCTCGCCGCTTTTCTCGATAAGCACCGTATCGCCCAGTTTGATATCGAGCCGCTTGATCTCGTCCTCGTTATGAAGCGAAGCTCGCGCCACGGTCGTTCCGGCGAGAAGTGTCGGTTCGAGGTAAGCAACCGGCGTCAACGCTCCGGTTCTGCCGACCTGGACCTGGATATCGAGGAGCTTGGTCGTCGCCTGTCTCGCCGGATACTTGTACGCGATCGCCCATCGCGGCGCTTTTGTCGTCGAGCCAAATTCCTGCTGGAGCGATGTCGAATTTACTTTAACGACGACGCCGTCGATCTCGTAGTCGAGGCTGTCGCGCACGGGTTCCATCTTTTCAACGAACTCGGCGAGACTTTCATAGTCTTTGCATAGCTCACGATGCGGGTTGACGTGAAACCCATTCTTTTCGAGCCACTCAAAATTCTCCCAATGCGTCGGGAACATTTTCTGGGTTCCCTTGAGCACGTCGTACGGAAACATGTCCAGCTTTCGCGATGCGACGATCGCCGAGTCAAGCATGCGCAACGTTCCCGAGGCGCAATTCCGCGGGTTGGCGAAGGTTTTCTCTCCGACCATCTCGAGCTCTTCGTTGATCTTTTGGAATTGAGTGCGCGACAGGAACACTTCCCCGCGTATTTCGGCAGGGCCCGTAGCAGCGGCTTTAAGCCGGAGCGGAATTTTCTTGATCGTTCTTACGTTCGGGGTCACGTCATCTCCACGCGATCCGTCGCCCCGGGTCGCGGCAGCGACGAGGACTCCCTTCTCGTAATGAAGCGCGACGCTCAGGCCGTCGATCTTCAGCTCGGCAACGTACTCGAGTTTTCGGCCATCGGCCAAGCGTTCGCACCTTTCGGTAAATGCTTTCAGATCGTCGAGATCATACGAGTTATCGAGCGACATCAACGGTACCGTATGAACGAAGGGTTTCAGACTCTCGGCCTTACCCCCGATCCGCTGAGTCGGGCTGTCGGGTGTGATGAGGTGTGGATATTCAGCCTCAAGTGCTTTCAACCGCTCGAGCAGCTTATCGAACTCGAAATCCGATATCTCGGGCGCCGCCTGCTGGTAGTAGAGGTCGTTGTGATATTCGATCTCGGTACGAAGTCCCTCTACTTCTTGCTGTATGGAGCCTTTCTTAGCCATATCCTCGATCAAAACCCAATTAGCGGTTCCGCGTTCGTGTCTTTTCGTGTGGGTTCGCGGTTCCAGTCTTAAGGCTGGAACCACGAACCTGACGAAAAGACACGAAAAAGAACACGAAAGTCTATTGCATAAACTCCGCGATCAGCCGATGAAAATGATGCGTTCCCTGTTCACGCGTCGGCGAGTACCGACCGCGTGAATAGAACCTTGACCGGATCCCCTTCTGGACGCTTTCGACGACGGCTTCATCTTCGAGCTCGACGCGTTCGAGGTCCGCTCCCGCACCCGTCCCGACCTTTGATCCATCCGATACGTAAGTCAGAAACTGGACGATCGTTCGCGAAGGCGAGACCGGTCGCACGACATTCACCGAAATTCCCCATGGATAAAAATTGAACATCAGGTTCGGGAAGACGAACAGGTATCGGCCGGCAATTCCGCCCGAATCATCGTAGCCGATCTGCAAACTCGAGAATCTGAACAGCCGTGTCTCGTACGTTCCGTAGTCGACGATCTCATTCAGCGAATGGTGTACGAACGGGATATGAAATCCTTCAAGATAATTCTCGCAATAAAGCGCCCAGTGAGCGTCGACCTCGTAATCGCGCGCGGAGGCGAACTTTAGCGGAGAGGGATCGATGATTTCCAGATGCTCACCAGCATCGTCGACATATTCATCGAACGTGGTGATCGGTGTCGTTGAAACGAAAGCAAACCCACCCCGCAGCGCAAGAGGGATCTTCTTCAGATCGTCGTCGGCGGTCGGGAAATCGATCACATCCCCGAATTCCGGCATCGACAGGAACTTTCCGTTCAGGTCGAACCGTCGACCATGGTATGCGCACCGGATGAGGTTCGCCTTACACGGCTCCTCGATGAGGATCTTCCCGCGATGGGTGCAGACGTTCGAGAGGCAGTTGACCTGGTCATCACTTTTGGCGAGCAGGACTGGCTCGTCCAGGAACCCCGGCAGGATCGTCGTGGGATGAAGATCGTGGAGGTCCTCGACCAGTCCCGCGAAATGCCACGTGCGCGCGAATATCTTCTCTCTCGATTCCTCGAAGAAGTGCGGATCGGTATAGAAATCAGACGGCAGTGTCTTTGCGCGTCGAATGTCCGGGTCTATCTCGAACATAAAACTCTACAAACCAGGCGCTGGAGAATCGCTTCGATTAGTCGCGATAAAGCACGTAGTACGGCCGCTCGTCGCCGCGAGCAAACCCCCGTCCGACCATTCCCATCGCGAATGCTGTCTGGAATTCCTCGCGGATGCGAAGCTGCTCGGCAAGCGCGGCCTCCGGGTCGTGCTTTACCAGATCAGACCAGTTCGGAGGGACGACGATCAACGCAGCCGGACTCCCGGCACCTGAAAACGTCTCTCCATTTGCAAGCTTGATCACCTTCTCGCTCTCGAGATGCCACTCCGCGAACAGACGGTCGCTCGCCAGCCCGATCTTTGCATCCGGCGCCGTCGCGTAATCGGTGCCGTAGAAGTTCTCCTGAAGCTCGGTCACGATCGCGCCCAGCTTCTCCAGATTGAAAAACGCGTTACGTGCCTTCACCGGTTCGAACGTCCACTTGATGAATTTGACGCCAAGCTCAAGGGCCTTCGCACGCTGCGCCCATTTCAGCTTCGCACCGATGCCGGACCCCTGAAAACCCTCGCGAACAGCCGTCATGTGCGAATAGAATGCCTTCTCACCTCGTAGGAACGCAGGCACGCTCAGGACGAATCCGACAAGCTCATCACCGCTGAAGGCTCCAATAACAAATCCGCCCGCGTTCCTGGTCACGACAAAATGGCGGACCGGCGAGATCTCTATCTCGGGCAGCGAAAAGACCTCACGCTGCAGGTCCACACAGGTGGAAAGCTCTTCAAGGCTGCGGCATTCGCGAATTTCGATCTCGTTTTCCACGTCGTCTGAACGGTCGTAA
>CAMLKY010000170.1 GCA_946480545.1 uncultured Acidobacteriota bacterium | reverse complement strand
TTCGATACGCGGGGTTGCACCGGAAGCTCGGATCATCGTGACCGATCCCGCCATTCATGTGGTTTCAAAGAACAGAGCGCCCGAACAACAGCGAGCAGCGGAAAATTACAGGCTCGCCCAATTTGAATCTTTTGACATGCTCCTTGGCCGCAAGGACCGGGAGCTGGGCGGAGCCAAGCATCTGGTCGACATTATCGGCCTCAACTATTACTTCCACAATCAATGGCACCATTCCAATCGTCGAAAGCTTCCGCGGAGCCATCCGCTCTACAGGCCGCTGAATGAGATCCTTGTCGAATATTATCAGCGATATCGCAAGCCGATCCTGATCGCCGAAACCGGTATCGAGGACGATGAGCGTCCCGACTGGTTCCGCTATGTTTGTGAGCAGGTTGCCGAAGCGCGGCGGAAAGGCGTTCCCATGTGGGGTGTCTGCCTGTACCCCATCGCAAATCATCCAGGCTGGGCTGACGACAGGCACTGTCACAACGGCCTTTGGGATTACGCCGATGACAAGGGCCAGCGCGAGGTCTATCAACCGCTCGCAGACGAGATCTAACATCAGCAGAAAATGCTCGAGATACACGAATCTGATTTCAAAGAACAACGATCTGTGCATCCTGTCTAAGGCAGTGCCCAAAACGACGGATACACAGATCGAAAATGATCACGAGATTGTATCGAGGTCGGCGACGTCGTTTCCCTTTCCGTTACCGTTTGAATAGACACCGGTCTTGCCGCTCTCACCCGAGTTGTAAACGGCCTTCGACTTTCCGTTGCCGTTCGACGCAGGATATTGTCCCGAGCCGTTCCCGTTCGCATAGACCGCCCGCGCTTTTCCATCGGCGTGGATAACGGCCGGCAGCGGCGCGTGGATAACCGCGGCCTCTTTGCGTTTGAGTCCCTCGATCTTGCCGTACGTTGTGAGTGCCTGAGCCACGATCTGGTCCATGTTGTAATACTTGTACGTGGCCAGCCGACCGACAAAATGTACGCCTTCTTCCGCATCGGCTAAAGCCTTGTACTTTGTGTACAGCTCGGCATTCTCCGGCCGCGGGATCGGATAGTACGGGTCGCCTTCGGCCCGCGGGTATTCATAGACGATGCTCGTCTTCTGATGCGTCTGCCCGGTCAGGTATTTGAACTCAGTTATCCGCGTGTACGGTTGATTCTGCGGATAATTCACAACCGGAGCTTCCTGAAAAACGTCCACGTCGTGCGTCTCGTGTTTGAATTCGAGCGAGCGATACGGAAGCTTGCCGTAGCGATAATCAAAGTACGCATCGACCGGTCCGGTATAGATCATTTCGCCGTACTCGAACTCATCCATGATCTCGCGATAGTCGCAGTTCAACATCACTTTTATCCGCGGACTATCTAGCATCTTCTCGAACATGCGCGTATACCCGTGCTTGGGCATCGCCTGATAATGGTCCGTGAAGTAACGGGAATCGCGATTCGTGCGCGTCGGAACGCGCGCCGTGACAGATGCGTCGAGCTCCGAAGGATCGAGTCCCCACTGCTTTCGTGTATAGCCCCTGAAGAATTTCTCGTACAGCTCGCGGCCGACTGCGTTGATGACCACGTCCTCCGAAGTCTTCACTGGCTCGCGGCGTTCGCGGAGACTCTCAAAGAAGTCCTTGCATTCCTCCGAGCTGAGCTTCATCCCATAGAGCTTGTTGATCGTGTCGAGATTGATCGGGATCGGCACCATCATGCCGTCGACACAGGCCAGTACGCGGTGCTGGTACTCACGCCATTCGGTGAATTTTGAAAGATACTCGAAGACATCCTGAGAATTCGTATGAAAAATATGAGGCCCGTATTTGTGTACCAGAATGCCCGCGTCGTTGTAGCAGTCGTAAGCGTTGCCGCCAATGTGCGGACGCTTATCGCAGATCAGAACTTTCTTGCCCGACCCATTTGCCAATCTTTCCGCGAGCACACTGCCCGCGAACCCTGCTCCCACTATCAAGTAATCAAACATAGTTCCCCCTGCTCTAACCAGTAATCAATCCGAACAATCAAACCCGTGCCGCCAGTTCACGCGACGCATTCTTTGCCAGTGCTTCCTCGATCAGATCCGACATACTCTCGTAGGTCTTGTCCCACGACATCGTCGCCAGAAACTCGTCAGCACGGCGTCGTCGCTCTGCCGGATCTTCATGTAAGGCCGCTTCAATGGCGGCGACAAATTCCTCTGCCGTAGACGCGATCCGAACAAGCTCGTTTTCCCCATACGGCCGTACGACGTCGCGGATCGCTGTCGATACAACCGGCCGACCAGCGGCGAGATATTCCGGAGTCTTCGTCGGGCTGATAAAACGAGTCGACTCATTGATCGCAAACGGCATCATTGCTACGTCCCAGCCTCCGATATAATTCGGAAGCTCGTCATAACTCTTGCCGCCCAAATAATGAATATTCTCGCGACGCGGGAGGTCCGCTTCGTCGATCTTCACGACCGGTCCAAGCATGACGTACTGCCAATCAGGTCGCAGCTCTGCGATCTCATTCAGCAGCTCGATATCGGATCGCTCATCGATGACGCCGCAAAATCCGATTCGCGGACGCGCGATCGAAGCCTGGTCTTCCGGTTCCGCACCCGGCTCGAGCGCCTTTCGAAAATGCTTTACGTCGATACTGGATGGAAAACAGTAGACCGCGTCATGCTGTTCTTTCTTCGCTTCGTACAGACTTCGGCCGCCGGTGAATACAAGGTCCGCGAGTGCAAAAAGCTCGGCCTCACGTATACGAAGTTCTGCGGGTGCATTCTTGAATGCGGACAGCTCGTCCATGCAGTCGTAGACGACCGCCTGCGGCCTGAGGTGCTCAACCCACGCAAGCATCATCGGCGTGTAGTACCAGGCGACGTAATTCTTGATTCCTTCATCATGCAGAAGGCCGTCGATCAGTCGGGACATCAGTTTGTCTAGATCCGCTCCTTCAAGTCCGTTTGTAACGTGCGGCACCGCGACTCGAACCCCTTCTTTTTTCTCGGACACGACGAACGTCGATTCGCCGTCGTGAAAGACCGGCTCCTCGATCACAAGCACGTTGTGCTTCTTGGCGAAGCGACTTAGCAGATGCTGAGGACGCTGGAAAACGAAGTCCCACCGAAGGTGAGAAAAACAAACCACATCATAATTTTTTGCAAACTCCGACTTAGGGAAAGTACTTATATCCATATCTCGATAGAAATTAATCTCCTTGTATTCCGTTATCCATTGCGAACCCTGTGCCATTCCCGGAACTCCGCACCGGTCTGTTAAGTCTAAAGTTTTCAACGTTAGGACTCTGTCCACCGGCATACACACCTCGAGCGTGACGTACGGGAACGGTACAATCTTCGCCGAGTTGTTGAAGGGAAAAAGAAGAAGGCGGAGCGAGAGATTAGGCGATTGCAAATCCGAAGGACATTCGCTAGTGAGGAAATCTCTCGCCCCGCTGGGTCACTGCTCTAACTGTAGGTACTTCGACACCTTGTTTTGGTACGGCGAAATACCAATGACTTCATTTTAGTGAACATTCTGTAACTGTGCCGCTTCAGCGGAGCATCTGCACGCGAGCTTCTCAAGTCCAGACTGATCGCAGATGACGAGGCGGGCCCTGCCGTAATCGATCAACTTCTGTTGGCGGAGGGTCTGCGCGATGCACGTGACGCTCGGTCTATGAACACCAAGAACACGTGCAACATGTTCGTGCGTGAGCCGAAACCGATCACGCCGGCTGCGCTTGTGCAGGGTAAGCAGCCAACTGCAGAACCGCTGCTCGACCGAGTGAAATGTGTTGCAAACGACCCGCTGCGAGAGCTGCTTGATCTGGCCGTTTATGTAATTGTGGAGCATCGTCTGCAGACGGAGATCGTTCATCACTTCGCGCTCAAGTATCTCCCGTCCGATCACCAGTGCGGAACCGGCGACGCATACTTGAGTGCAGTTCGCAGCACGACACGAGTTAAATGCCGAAGCTATACCGACACCGCCCGATGGTCCGACCGTCCTCGAGGATCTGGAACTCCGACACGACCGCCGTTTCGGGAAAATAGATAAGGTCTATTTCGTCATCCTGCTGGTATAGATACTGGTCCTTTACCAGGTTGACGCGCTTTACGTACTGGCGCAGGCGGAGGAAATGTTCGGCATGAAGGGCCCGGATCAGACCGTTCGGTGTTGACCGGAGAGCCGGATCAAATGCCGTCTGAAGCGAAAGCCCGTTGCCCCCGTTACGTTTAATTGCTTCGGAGCTCGAAGAGATGTTGTATCTCGGGTTAACGCCGCTGCGAAATTCAGTTCTTCCGTTCAAGTTCATTTGATCTCCTTTATGCCTGGTTCCCCATCCGTCTGATATCAAGAATGACGATGCCGCCCGAATGATCATGATCGTTCTCGTACGCTCTCGTCATAAAAACTTTTGCTCTCACAACCTCGGTTTCGTAAAGACAATCGAATACGAAGGTGTCCACCGATCGATCTTCGGTAACGAAACGCCGAAAGTGCCGTCGGAGGTCGTCCGTGTTCTGAAAGCCCGCGATCTCGCGAAAAAAGTCGCGGCCGATCACTCCGGAATTGCCATCGGTCAGACGCTCACCGTCACGCGATCTCGAGTAAAGGACCGTGCCGTCTGACGAGAGTTCATAGAGGCCGAATACTTCGGCTGTGGCGTTATCCCCGCTCATGTTCATCTTGAATCCCAATCTTTGTCCCTTTCGCCGTCCGGATGGTCATGAGTTCGCTGGTGACCTGACGTGTCGCTTCTTGCGACACACCTGCCTATCCGGTAAAGCCATTCCTAATTCCGTACACGTATGATGGTGGAAAAGCGGGTTAGTAGCTATCGGGAAGATAGTAGATTGCATTAGGGAAAAACCCTTATTCGCATAAGGAAAAAAGAAACGTAATCAGGAGGACTCACGACTGAAAAATATTTGGTAGGCTTTTGTTGTGGGGCAAGCTCGGGTAGCAGCCGACTCTATTCGTTTCTGTTTCTGTGACGATTTTCCCAAGTTCTCGTTACGGCTAGACGCGCGTTCAGTCTGGGAAATCGTCCCAACTTGTCCCCGCCCACCAAAATCGAAACCGATCTTTCCTCAGACCGTCGGATAAGACAGACCGAAGTCTAATCCCGCATTTCTCGAACTCATTAAAGGATAAACTGGTTTCGCGATTTCCCTCGGCAAGGTGTAAGCTTGAACTGCAATAATATTGTTGCGATGCGGGTATTACGGTTAACAGGTCGATAATCCGCACTCTTCATTGCTTCATGGCTTCCTGAGTCACACCACACGGCTCATCTGGTTATCCGGCAACACATCCTGGTGATGGGGAAACAGATGAGCGAAGATCACTTCGGCCAACGGCCCTCGTTGGACCACCTAATTGAATACACAGACGGACTAGATAAACGAACCGACGCGCTCTACGCGCGGATGGCCGAGCAGACCCGGCTGCTGTCAGACCTCGAGCGGAAAAGCAGGGCCCTGTTGAAGACCAGCAGGGAGCTCACAAGCGGGAGACGGCAGGTAGATGAAGACAAGTAGATCAGAAACGACTTTTATTCTTCTTCCAGCCAGCCCTGAAGAATCGCATAACGGACGATA
>CAMLKY010000169.1 GCA_946480545.1 uncultured Acidobacteriota bacterium | reverse complement strand
AACTGCAGGCGGATTCGATCGTGGCAGTAACGCTTCCGTTGGCGGCCACGGATATTCCCGACACGGTCACCCCGTTCACAGTAGCCGCCCCACCCCCGTTGACCGTTACTACAAGGTCGTCCTCGTCATCCTCGGCATCGCTCACGGATGCGATGCCGTACGATCCGGTCGTGTCTCTCACCACGGATTGTGTTGAGGCTGAGATCGTCGGCGCTGTGTTCGACTCGATGCTCCAGGATGGCGACAGGTCAGCCCCGACGACCGTAGTAATGCGAGTCTGACCTGAACCATCGGAATTCATCACGTAGATCTCAGAGTCGGTTTGACGGTCAGACGAGAACACGATCTTCGATCCGTCCGGGCTGAATGAAGGGTAACTGCTTTGAGTTGACGTGTCGGTGAGACGTGTTAGGTTCGCTCCATTGGAATCCATCACGTAGACTTCACTTCCAAATTCGCGGTCGCCGTTAAACGTTATTTTGTTACCGGCGGGATTATAAAATGGCCGCCGATTGCAGAACTGGCCCCCGTTTGAACCCACCAGCATAACTGGGCCCGTGCCATCCGAGTTCATCACCCAGATCTCGCCGCAGAAGCCGCTGCGGTATGACTCGAAGACGATCTTGCTGCCATCAGGGCTAAACGACGCATCCCTGTCGGCCCCGGGACTGGTGGTCAGACGAACCTGGTTTCCACCATTCGCGTTCATAACGAAGATCTCCAGGTCGCCGGTGCGCGACGACGTGAACAATATCCTGCCGCCGTCGGGGCTGAACCACGGAAAAAGGTTTTCTCCGGCGGTATCGGTCAGGCGGGTCTGACCGGTGCCATCAGAGTTCATGATGTAGATCTCTTTGCCGTCGCCCCTGTCCGATTGAAAAGCGATCTTGGTGCCGTCCGGGCTGAGCGAGGGTGAGAAATCTTCGCCCGGATTATTTGTCAGCCGCGTCTGTCCTGTGCCGTCGGCATTCATAATGTAAATCTCGAAGTTGCCATCGCGGCCTGAGGTGAAGGCGATTTTCCCCTGCGCGCTGCAGAGGCCCGCCATGGCGAGGATCATTCCGCTTAGAGAAATGCCGATCAGGCTGTTACGAAGGATTGCTTTTAGATGCTTCATCTGTGTTGTTGTCTCCGTATTGGGGTTGGGGAGCGAGGCGGACCCGCCATATTCGGGAGAATCTTCCAATTCCCGCCAAATTGCGTTAAATTGAATCGACAGCCGATTAACTGTTTATCCAAATCGCGGACGTGTCTGCCTCTTAGTTAGCGAATTTATTGCTTGGAGCGACACTATGTCCTTGGATTTATCATCAAGTTTTCATCAATTTAGAATTTCAATGGCCGGCGGCAGTAAAAGCGGTATCTTTGCGTTCGACCACTTCAAGCTCGATAGCGACAAGCTCATGCTTTATCGAGATGAGGTAGAGGTATCGATCCCGCCAAAGGTCGCGAAGACGCTGTCGGTTCTGGTGGAAAGTGCCGGTACCATCATCACGAAGGACGAGGTGATCGAACGCGTCTGGGACGATGCCATCGTTGAGGAGTCCAATCTCACCCAATACCTCTATCTATTGAGAAAGACGTTGGGCACGATGCCCGACGGGCGTCCCTACATCGAGACACTCCGACGCCGGGGATATCGCTTTAACGGAGACGTCGCCCTTTTGGACGCGGAAACTGCGGCCCCGAAACTAGCGTTACCGTCCCGGACCGAGCCTGCTCAGGCAGCAACATTCAGCGGATTCGAGCGTCGAGGGAATGTTCTGCGTGTCGTGGACTGGAAGGCGCAAGAGGTACCCGCTGACAGCGCTGCATCTGAACTCGCACGGGCACTAACGCCGGCGATCCCGTCGCCGAGCCGATCAGGGCTTTTCGGATTTTTAGCGGCGCTTGTTCTCTTGGTCGCTGGAGGTGTCGCCCTGACGTACCTTTGGCCGCGATTCATGCCCGCTGCGACGAGCGCGGAAGCTCAGAAGGAAATAACTGTCGTAAGGCTGACAAACGGTCCTGTACCCTTTGCCGCCACGATCGCACCGGATGGCGACGTGTTCGTTTATCACGAACTTGACGGTGAGACCTCGCGGATGTACGTACAGCAAACCGGGCAGACTTCCCGGATCGAGATCGCCTCTGCATCCGACAAGGTTTTCGGATCCAAAACGTTCTCGCCTGATGGTCAGTCGATCTACTATCTCGGGATCGATAAAAAGTCTCCACTCGTTTCTCTATACCGTATTCCAACGATGGGGGGCACACCTGCCAAGATCCTCGACCATGTTCACGGACCCGTTTCGTTTTCGCCGGATGGGAAAGAGATCGCATTCTGCCGAGCTCATCGGGGTTCGAGCGAGAGCGCGATCGTGATCGCAAATAAGGATGGGAGTGCGGAGCGAGTGTTACTTCAACGCACCGGTCCGCAAAGGGTTGGTGCGATCAGTTGGTCGCCGGACGGAAAGAATATCGCTTTCGCCGAGACGAAGACCGACCCGGGACAGGCGTATTCGCTCGACAGGATATACCTCGCCGATGTTGCTACGGCAAGGGTGACACCGATTTCCGCAGAGCGCTGGGACAATGTTCTGCGGATGGTCTGGACACCGGATGCGGCAGGAATTGTCATGAATGCGACCCGCGAGAACGAGGGCTACTCAACGCGTCGCGACCAGATCTACTTCGTGGCATATCCGAGCGGCGTATCACAACGGTTGACGACCGAAGGTAATCGTCACGAACCCGCCAGCCTGGGGATCACGAAGAAAGGTGAGATCTTCGCCGTCCCGGGAAATAGATCGTCACAGGTTTGGGTCATGAACCCGGATGGGTCTGCACCCTCGGCGACCCAGCTTACCAAGGGGACTTCAGATGGCCGTGCAGGTCTTGGTCCGATACCCGGTGGAGGATTTGGTTATCTGGCGCGGAATGCGGACGAGATCGGTATCATGCTTGCTAACGCGGACGCTTCCGAAGTGAAACAGCTCCCGACCGGATTTCAGTTTGTAGAAGAGCTGCGTGCCGACCCGTTGGGCCGATTCTTCGTATTCTCGTCTTCAAAAGACCGAAATAGTTACCTCTACCGTATCGACATCGAATCCGGAAACGTGAAGCAATTGACGTATGAGGAGCGTTCGATCGATTCCACGATCTCGCCCGACGGGAAATTCATCGTTTATGATCTTGGCCGGCGGGAGAATGGAGTCGAGCAGTTCTCGCTTATGCGCATCCCGAGCGAGGGCGGTGAACCTATAACGATTCGACAAAAGGGGTGCTTCATTCCGACCTATTCGCCCGACGGGTCGATGCTGTCCTGCGTAACGACCGATACCCACGGCGCGATGATCGTATCCGCGACCGACGGTTCTGAACTCGAGCGACATCCGCTCCCGGTAAGTGCCAGTTGGAACTTCGGAATCGGCTGGACACCGGACGGCTCGGGGCTGATCTACACCATCACCGAAAAGGGGACATCCAACTTGTGGGTACAGCCGCGGGACGGAGGTAAGCCGCGAAGGCTTACGAACTTCACGAGCGGTGTGATATACCGCTACGCGTTCGCACCGGGCGGAGAAAAACTGTATGTCGCACGTGGTTATCCAACTCAGGACGCGATCCTGATCACGAACTTTCGATAGCATGACCTCGACTGAGTACAAAGAGAAAAGGCTTGCGACCTGCGCAAGCCTTTCGCGTGATAGCGCCGTGTGATTGTCAGAACGTCATCCTGACCCCATCCGCGTCCGAGCATCCCTGGCCTACCTGTGTTCCGTTCAGGAGATAGAACTTCGCAGTGCCGTCCGAGTAATAGGTGTCACCCGAGCTGTCGAGCTCGATGGTGTGTTCGATCACCGCGTAGCCGGTAGCCTGGCCCGCCGCGTTGAAGCTGAATGTCTTGAACTTCATGGCGTAGGTGTTGCCGGAAACGTGTTTCCAGATGCCGTGTTCGGGAGTGCGGGCTGCTTGCGGCATGCCCGCGGTGGATCCGATGCTGGTTCCGCCCTGGTTAAATGACCCGATCGAGGCGAATGTGTTATCGACATTTCCGGTCGTGCAGTTCTTGATACGGACGACCGTATCCCACGTGCCTACCAGGCGGCCTCCGCCTTTTGCATCCTGAGCGATGCATGCCCCTGTCGAGATTAGTGCCACTAACGCAACCATCACTGTTCCGCGAACGCTATTGAATAGATCTCTTGTCATTATTTTTCTCCTTCTGTCTGTTTTGGTTTTCAACCGAGCCAGAGCACTTCGGCCGATGTGTGGCATAATTCCGCAATTCCATTGTGAAAATCGTTAGAAGTCGCATGAGATTTTGTGAGAATTTGTGAGAACTGGGGTGAGCGGTAGTAAACAACAACTTTACGAATTCGAGGGGTTCGTCTTCGATCCGGATAAACGGCTGCTTTTCCGAGAGAACGCGGAAGTCGTGCCCCTAATGCCGAAGGCGCTGGAGATTTTGTCGTACTTGTTACGCCACGCGGGCGAAGTTGTCGAAAAAGACGAACTGATGTCTGCGATCTGGCCGGATACGATCGTCGAGGAGAACAATCTCACGCAAAACATTTCTGCTTTAAGGCGTGCTCTCGGTGAAAAGCACCGGGAGAACCGGTTCATAGTGACGGTACCCGGGCGTGGATATAAGTTTGTCGCCGACGTTGTTCCTCGAGACGTAGATTTGGCCGCCGTCACCGCGGACCAACCGCGGCCGGTGGACCCTGATCCTCCTTCCCGACGGCTATGGCTTTTCGGCTTGGCAGCCGTCGCTGTACTCCTCACACTTGCCACGCTCGGGTTCTTCCTTTCACGCCAGAGTTCGCCACCGGCCGGCGAGGACACCATCCGAACGCTCGCAGTTCTCCCGTTCAAGCCTCTTGTTGCCGAAAACCGTGACGAATCGATGGAATTTGGGATGGCCGACAGCCTGATCTCAAAGCTTAGCGGTGGATATCAGATAACAGTGCGACCCCTCGCGACGGTACGGAGATTTGATTCGCTCGAGCAGGACCCGCTCGAGGCGGGACGGATCCTCGGAGTCGATGCTGTACTCGAGGGCGGGATCCAGATCTCGAACGACCGTGTTCGGATATCCGCGAAACTTTTGCGCGTGAGTGACGGAAAGCAGCTCTGGGCGGACCGGTATGATGAGAAATCGACGGATATTTTCAGCCTGCAGGATTCGATATCCGAGCGCGTGGCATCGGCACTGCAGGCAGCTTTGGGCGGCCGGCGTATCAAAAATTACACAGACAGCCTCGAGGCGTATCAGCTTTACAGCAAGGGGAGGCTCCACGCTGCGCGGCTGATACTGCCTGAGGTTCAGAAGGGAATCGCGTACTACGAGCAAGCGATCGCTGCCGACCCGTCGTACGCCCTTGCGTACGTCGAGCTCGCAACCGCCTACCGGGCGATGGTCCTGACCAACGACGCGCGCCCGGGAGATGTCGTGCCCAAAGCAAAGGCCTACGCTATAAAGGCGATCGAACTCGATAACTCACTCGCCGAAGCGCATAACGCGCTCGCGGTCATTTCGTTTTGGTACGATTTCGACCCGGAAAGCGCGGAAAACCACCATCGTCGAGCCCTCGAGCTTGATCCGAACAGTGCACAATCGCGTTTCGCTTACGCACACTTCCT
>CAMLKY010000168.1 GCA_946480545.1 uncultured Acidobacteriota bacterium | reverse complement strand
AAAGACTTTACCGTTTGAGAAGGCGGCGCCCCGGTTCACGACATCGCAACACGCGACGCCCTGCGATGCAGCCTCGGGCTTGGGCTCGTATTTCCATTTCGCCGAGCCGTTGTTCTTCAGATCGAGCGCGTACAGGATATTGGGATACGGCGTGACGACGTACATCGTATCTCCGACGACGATGGGGGCCGCTTCCTGACCACGATCGATCCCCGTCGAGAATGTCCACGCGACTCGCAGGCTTGCGGCATTCGACACGTTGATCTCGTCGAGTCCGCTGTAGCGAGTGCTCGCGTAGTTCTTCGCCGCCATCGGCCACTGACCGTCTTCCTCGACGACGGCGTTCGTTTGTGAAACGACGCCGGTCCGAGCAGTATCAGCCGCTGGATCAGTGCGTTGTCCGGAGCAGGAAGTTGAAATGATGAGCGCAGCGACGAGAAAAAAGAGATGCCATGATGGAGACGTGAATCGATTTTTCAGGTGACCCTTGGTGCCCATTGAAGCCCGATGTTCGGTGCTCTGAATTAGACTCGATTAGGTTTATCTTCTTCCGTTGGGCAGATTACATAAGCGGGCGCGCGGGTTGAACCAACCCCGTAAAGAGCAGTATTAATGCGGCAGGAAAGTTAAAGTAAATTCTTAGTCGGTTTCGGATGAACTGCGCATCGCTTGCTGAGCGTCGGCAGAGGTAATGACGGGAATTGCTTCGAAGGTCATCAAGTCGCTCCACTTCGAAGTCCATTCTGCGAAGACCGCCGGATCATCCCATGACATCACCTGGAAACAGCGGCTGAAGTCGGGCTCGATCCAACTCGCGACATACTGGAGGCCATCGGGCATCATTCGACCTTTCTCCCGAAAACGTTTGTAGACCTCGGGTCCCGCGCCTTCTTTGAAATGTTCGATCACCATGTAGAGCATCTTTACTTTTTAGGCTCCCACGGTTCCATCCTGTAGGTCTTCTGGCCGGCGGGCCTGCCCGCGGTTGCAGTCCATTCGAGCAGCGCGTCCCAGCCGTGAGGCTGCTTTGTGAACCGGTAACTATTTCCCTTGGCTGACGGCCCCGGTACAAACTGAACATACGTGTCCGTGATCTCGCTCGCCGCCGATCGTTTCTCGCCCTCACCCTTTCCGAACTCGCCGTTCTTCAATTCGTATCGGCCTGCTTCGCCATCCGGCGATCCGTCCTCGTTCAGGCCCTGAACGATCATCGTTGTTCCGTCGAATGTATACCGCTCATAGAACGGCTTATCACCGTCCATTCCGCGCCAGGTTCCTTCGATCCATTTCAACTTTGAGATGTCGGCCGGCGTGAACTTGTTAGAAGGCGTAGGCGCTGGTTTTGCATCATTTGAACTCGACGCGGTTGCCGAATTCTGTTGAGCGTCACCCTTGGCACACGCGTTTACCGATATAAAGACCAATGCGATCAGGAAAAAGTTTCTCGTCAGACTACGAAGCATCGGCGTACCTCCCGTTCTAATTCGGTTTGAAAACGTAAGTTACTATGCCACTCATCAACACCGGCTTTCCCGAAACGATCATCGGACTAAATTTCGTACCGCACGCCGCTTTCTCGGCAGACGATCTCAGCAGGGGATGGCCGCTCACGGCCTCGGCAGTAAATACATTTCCTTCCTCGTTGACAACGACGCGCACGCTGACTGGGCCGGCCGCACGAACCGCTCTTGCTGCCCCCGGGTATGCCGGCTTAGGCATATTCACAGCGTTGGCAACGATCTTGTCGACCGGAACGATCTTCTTGTCGCTCTGATTTTCATTCGTCGTCGGATCGAACGTCGAGCTGATGTAAGCGACGGATTTCACGGGCTGTCCATTTTTCATAGCGGGCGAAAACTTCGCCTGCTTGATCGCTTCGATAACAGACTCGCGCAAGGCTACGACGCGAGGATCATTCGAACTCGAATCACAGATCTTCGCCGGTCCGGAAGCGTTGTCGACCGATACGATGGCCCCTTGTGCATCGACCACGACACGCACCGTGATCCTGCCGCCGATCCCCGCCTCTTTTGCGATCCTCGGGTAGAGCGGCTGCGGAGCGCTTTCAAGTGTCGGTTGCGGACCAACCTCCTGTTGTGCAGCGACGACGACCATGGATACCAGCAACAGAAAAATGCAGAAAATGACGTTCACGCCGAGTATTATAACTGTATATGCGTATCCTCAAAGTTCCTCGCAACGCCGTCACCAAGGCCAAGCCGATAAAGAAGCGCTTCGTCATCCACGAGCATCACGCGACACGTCTTCATTTCGATCTTAGGCTCGAGATTGGCGGGACGGGAAAGTCGTGGGCCGTTCCGAAAGGCCCGTCAATGGACCCTGACGACAAACGGCTCGCGGTCGCCGTTCCCGATCACAGCCTCAGCTATTTCAAATTCGAGGGAACGCTCGAAGAGGGAACATACGGCGCCGGCGAGGTAAGGATCTGGGACAGTGGGAAGTATGAGACGTTCGTTGATCCGCAGATCCAGTACGATCAGGGCCGGATCGAATTCAGCTTCCTTGGCAAGAAGGTCCGAGGCGAGTTCATCCTCGTTCGAATGTCCGGCCCAAAGAGCGCCGGCGGGAAGAATTGGCTATTGATAAAACGCGACGATCAGTTTGCGGATATTGATTGGGAGTTGAAGACGATAATTCCCGTCTAGGTGGGTCAGGGAGTTTTGGACTTTACGACGAGCTGGAGGCTCGGGTCGCCGTAAAATACATACGAAAGAAAAGTTGGGTCGCCGTTCTTCGCGAATTCGGCTTTGGTTCTTCGTAGAAGGTCCGCCATTCTGACCTGACCGTTTTTAGCGACCTCATCGGCCATCGTCTTGTAGAAGAGCGATGCAAAGCGCTCGGCGCCGTTATCGCCGATCGACCAAAGAGCTCCGATATATCCACTGGCTCCCGCATCGAGAACCGCGGGTGCGAAGCCGTCCACAAATCCGGCGAAATTATCTGACTGACCAACCTCACAAGCGTTCAGGAAAAAGAACGGACGATTGATCGACAACGTGCTGAGCAGGCCTTTTAAGACCGTCGAGGTGACCTCGCCGTCTTCGAGCTTGATGGCCGCTCCCGGGACTTGTTCTTTCCCGAGGCGATGAGTCCCGTGACCCGCAAAATGGACGACATGTGGCGGAGCCTGCTCGAGGTAGCGCTGCAGCTTTTCAATATTTCCATCGAGTCGCCTGACACCGTCCAGTTCATCGAAGACCGTGAGGGTCTTGAGAAACGTTACTTCTTTCTCGACCGCCGGCAGCTCGGCCGCACCGGTATAGGCTGGGGCGATAACAGTCAAACCTGCCACTGTCGCCCGGTTGACCTGATTGTTTGTCACTGGCCCCGATTTCTTTCCATGGAGCCTGCCTATCATGTGCGTAGTTCCTAGAAAGTCGAGCGATGCCGAAGCAGCATCGCGCCTGGGTCTCATCAGCTCCCAAGGAAGGTTGGGGTAGTCGGTGACGATCTTGATGGTGCTGAACTTATCGCCGAGCCGGTCATGGAGTTTCCAGAATGCTTCTTTGAACGCATCCGGAGCGAAGTCCGTGTACAGCTTTTCGCCAAAGCCCTTCATCAACGCGCTCGTCGCTATGGCTCCTCCCCCACCGCCGATGGTCAGCGGTCCGCCGCGTCCGCTCCGCGCCGCAAACTCGTGAAATTGTTGACCTATATACCTGGCGAGATCGGGACTCATCGAGAACGTCTTCGATGTCGTCGTTACGAACCCGTGTCGCGATGAGATGAGGATCTCGGAGTTTTCTTTTGCTCCGGGATAAACGTTGTAATAGATGGTCACCGAGAGATCGGGCCCCTCGTAATCGTCTGGCGTGGAGATCTGGGTCCTCTCACTGATCTTCTTTTTCAAGGCTTCCAGCTCAGCCTTCAGGGTCTCTATGTTCTGTTCGGACGGGCTGCTCGGGATGCTGGGCTTCGCACGTCCTCGGCCCTCACTGGCGGAACCTGTCGAGTCGCCGATAGTTATCGGGCGTTCTATCCTGGCGATGAACGTGCCATGGGCTTTATTGATCAGCGTCGCCATGATCTTCGAGCTCTTTGACGCACCTTCGAATGATTTTGCGACGAGCGTAAAACTGGCTGCAGGTGAATCGCCTTTCTTTGGAACCCTTATCGATGCAATGTTGCTGCCGACGATCGTGAAATCGGCAGACGAAGCAGAGAGGACGATATCGATCTCCGCTGCGGGCGTGACGCCTATTGCTCCGAGCGGGGTTTGCGGCGTTGCGTCGTCGACAACCGTAAGCTTCACCTCGGGCGTTAGCTGGTCTTCTGTGAGTGAGACCGTTACGGCGAAGCGTTCGAGCTTGGCAACAGATGGCTTCGTTTCCATTGTAGGAAATCGAAATACCCGGTCATCCGCGGCCGCCGCCGCCGTCCACCAGACCGACGGCAAGTCGAACATCGATCGCACCTTCGAAAAATACGGGCTTGATAACTCTGGTATATGGGCAGACATCAATATCGTTTTGTAAACCGAATCGTCTGGACCCGGGGACAGAAATTCACTCATGGTGGATCCCGAGGTTGCGTTCAGTCGCCCAAAACGAGAAATACCACCGAACTTTATACCCGCCCCATTACCTCGGTCCACGGCCTGCGCTCTGTGCCTCCAACCCAAACCGAAGTTGGATCGCGACGTCGAGCGCAGATCCAGCATCGGTGCCTCGAGGAAGGTTTGCACCGGTTCGGTTTTCTCGCGAAACTCGCTGCCCGAACGAGGGAGGGTTTGCCCGAGTGTTTGATTGAACGCCCGATGTCTGGGTTCGAAGACGGACGTCTCAACCTCTTCAATTACCTCGGAGCTTTCCGCGCCGCCCGCCGCCTGCAGTTGTTTTCGCAACTGTTTGACCTCGAACGCCCGTACAAGTGCTTCCCGTTCCGCGAGCTCGCGGAGTCTTGATTCGCGTCCGAGTTGGGCTCGTAATTCTTCGATCTGTGCGTTAGCCGCGGCGATACGATCTTCCGCCGTGACATCGACATAGAACTCTACTTCTGCCATCACAGCCGCGGCGCCCTCGCCGACCGCTCCGCTCATCCGCGCCCGCACATCGGACGAGGGACGCGCGGCGCCCGGATTAGGCTCAGCCGTAAGGACAAGCCCGAACGTCCTAAGCTCGGTTTGTGATTTGATCTCGATGCCGCTCTCGGAGGCGTTCAACAGATTGACGTCCGCCAGCTTTGCGGTCGCACCTTCCGGCGTTACCAGCCAGATAAGATATGCGGACCTTCCGGTTCCGGGGTTTGGCAGTCCTTTGAATGTAAATTGAAGTTCGGTGATGCTCCCGATGCGGCGTGCGCGTCCGGAGATCTGTGCTTCGCTTAACTTTTCACTTTTGGCAAATCGCAGTTCAAGGATCTGGTTGTCGGGAAACGTGATCGCCGTGGTCTTCTGTCGAGCTTCCGCCTGAGCGAAGGCGCACATAGCGAGTGCTACGATCCAGCCTAGTGCGAGGAGCACAGCTCGTTCGGCGGATACGTCTCCGTTTTTTGGGAAGTCCAGCATTAAAGGGTCTAAGGGTGACGACAAAGTTATAGCACCGTTACACGATGAGGTAAAGAACTTCGTGACGCCGTGCCGAGACGGTTCATGGATCCGCGATATAAAGATCTCGTGTGCCGAATCGGTCT
>CAMLKY010000167.1 GCA_946480545.1 uncultured Acidobacteriota bacterium | reverse complement strand
CTGGTGCTCGACGGGCTGGTGGCCGCGGCCGAGGCCGCCACCACCGGCCGCGAGGACAAGGTGGTGTTCTTCGCCGCCGACGGCGGCGCCTGGATCGGCTCGCACGACGGACTGTTCCGCTACGACGGAACCAACCTGCGCAAGATTCCTTCCGCGCCCGATGCGCCCGAAGCACCGATACGCGCGATCCACATCGCGGCCAACGGCACGCTGACCGTCGGCACCGAAGCCGGCGTACGGCGCCTCGACGGCGACCAGCTGCGGATTCCGGACTGGGCAAGACCGCTCGAGAGCTTCTACGTCACCTCGATCGTCTCGATAAAACCCGGCCTGCTCGGCATGACGACGCGCGACTCGGGCATCGTCCTCGTGAGCGACGACAAGGTCGTCGTGCTCGACGACCGGAAAGGGTTGCCGACCAACAGCAGCTGGATCATGCAGGTGCTGGACGACTACCTCTACGTCTCGACGATCGACGGCGTCTGGCGCACGCCGATCGCCGCGCTGCCCGACCCGGCCAACGCGGCGCCGGGCGCGATACCGACCGAAAAAGTGCTCGGTCGCCGCACCGGCATGCAGCACATCCACTGCTGCAACGGCGGCGCGCGCGCGCGCGTGCTCGTCGACGGCAGCGCGCTGTGGTTTCCGGCCATCCACGGCGCCGTGCGCATCGACACGAAATCGATCAAGCCACCGACTGTCGCGCCTACCGTCGTCGTCGAAGGCCTGCATCACGGCAATCGCTGGTACATGCCCGACCAGCCGATCGAGATCGACAGCCCGCGCCGCGACGTCGAACTGCAGTTCACGGCGCTGACTTTTCGCGAGCCGCGCAGCGTCCACTTCCGCTATCGCCTCGAAGGCTACGACCACGACTGGTACGACGTCGGCACACGGCGCAGCGCGTTCTATACGAACCTGCGGCCGGGCCACTATCGCTTCCGCGTCGAGGCGCGCACCGGCGATGCCAACGCCCAGTTCGGCACGGGCGGCACGACCGATCGCGCCCAGCTCGAGTTCCATCTGGTTCCGCGCTGGTTCGAACGCCGCTCTGTGCAGGGACTCGGCATCGCGCTTCTCATCGTCCTGGCCGCCGCCGCTCCGCTGATCATCCGCAACCGCTACCGGCGGCGCGGCCAGTATCTCGAATCGCAAGTCGCCGCACGCACGCACGAACTCGTCGAGGCGAATCTGCGCCAGAGCCAGGCCAACCAGGCGCTGCATGACTCCAATACCCAACTCGCCACGCAGATCGACGAACGCCTCGCCGCCGAGCGCACGCTGCAGCATCGCAACCAGGAACTGCAGACGCTCAACAATCAACTCGAAAACACGCAGAACCAGCTGATCCAGTCCGAGAAGATGGCCTCCGTCGGCCAGCTCGCCGCCGGCGTGGCGCACGAAATCAACAACCCCATCGGCTACGTGCACTCGAACCTCAACAGCCTCGAGCGCTATGTGCGCGACATCCTCGAACTCCTCGACGTCTACCGCAACCTCGAAGACGCCGACACCGATCGCCGCGCCGCCGTCGCCGCGCAGATCGCCGCACACCGCAAACGCATCGAACTCGAATTCCTGCGCGAGGACATCGGTAACCTGCTGTCCGAATCCCTGCACGGCATCTCGCGCGTCGAGAAGATCGTCCGCGACCTGAAAGAGTTCTCCCACGTCGGCGAAGCCGAGTGGCAACAGGCCGACATCCACGAGGGCATCGAAAGCACACTCAACGTCGTCGCGCACGAGATCAAATACAAAGCGCGGCTCGTGAAAGAATACGCGTCGATTCCAAAAATCGAATGCCTGCCGTTCCAGCTCAATCAGGTCTTCCTGAACCTGCTCGTCAACGCCGCCCAGGCCATCGAAGACCAGGGCGAGATCCGCATCCGCACCGAAGCCGACGACAACGAAGTCCGCGTCATCATCTCGGATTCGGGCAAAGGCATCAGCGAAGCCCACCTCCACCGGATCTTCGAACCGTTCTTCACGACCAAGCCCGTCGGCAAAGGCACCGGCCTGGGGCTATCGGTTTCTTACGGCATCATCCAGAAACATGGCGGCAACATCGAAGTGTTCAGCGAAGTCGGCAAGGGGACGACGTTTGTGGTTCATTTGCCGATACGGGCGGCTGCGGGGAAGTGAGGGTTGGCAACGCGTCGCGCATCCGCGCATGTCTCGCATCGAAACTGCTTGCACCGGCGTCGTGCTAGGCGCCAGATCCATGCGAGCAGAAGCCACGAGCTCACCTGCCTCCCTACTGCTGAGCGACTAAATCGGCCAGCGACGCGAGACTCGCGTCACGAACATCAGTGAGCATTGCGAGCAGGGATCCGTAGCGCCGGGATGCCGTGTGCGACGACAGCTTCATGTACTCCCAGGAGGTGCAGCGACTCTCCTCCGGACGATATGCCAGTAGTACGACACCGCCGCACAACTGCGAGAGCACGACCGCGCGTCCAAGGTCACTGAGTTTAGGCATATCAACTTCAGCGACACCGCATTCCGAATCCAACGGGCCGTACTCGTCCGAGCCGACGCGGTTGGTGACAGATTCCCAGGCGCGAAACTCCTCCGGCTCACGTTCGCTGAACAATGCAATATCCCGGGCGCCGAGGAACACCGCCGACCTCGTCGAGAAGATCGGCATCAGGAAGCCATCCGAGATCCGCAGCAGGTACTGAAGTTCAACCGGAACGTCGCAGACTGTCCCCTTCAACATTGCGACATCCTCCTCGTTTGCTCCTTCGCCAAGGATGGAACCTCTTTCGATAGCCACCCGTTCGTGCTCGTCAAGATTGTCCAGCAATGACATCGCAGTTCGATCCCATGACCGCAGGAATCGTTCGACTGCACCGATCCGCTCTTCAGTCGAACTCTCGGGCCCGTTCATCGTGCTCTCGTATCCCAGAGCACGTTTCCTTGCCCCAGCAAGAGGAAGTCACCCAATTCCGAATATTGTTCGTTCGCCAGCATCCAGCCTCCATCGGCAACGTTTTTCCTCGGCGAGAGTTCCTCAAAATCGCAGCGATTCTCGCAGACAACCTCCGCAGGAAGAGACAAGAGTTGTCGCGTCCTCAACGGCGACCCTGGTTATACCGACGCCAGATTTCCATTTCGAGATGTTCGGGCAGTTCCCAATCGTCGCCGCTCCAACTCGAAGCGACCCGCCAGTCCACACACGTCCGAAGCATGGTTTCAATCGAGTCGAAGTAGATGCTGATGCCCTGAAAGACGCTGACAACGGGAAACGGGAACCGGGAATCGAGACGCGGACCTTCGCACGGAACGACATACCAGCCGCCATTGAAGGATGCGAACGGAAAGCACATTCTCAAGTCAATCCCTTCGCTCGCCGGATCGTTGTCCAGGCCATACGAATCCATCATCGACACGTACTCGTCGCGAGCCCGCTGCAGCGAAGTGAACTGCATGTCGCGGAAGCAGAGAACATTCCGCGAGTTCCATGCGTCCTCGGGTTGGCCGTTGCGCCAACCGTAAAGCGCAATCAGATCGTCCGGCAACCTCGACGGGAACCATGCCGTTTCGGCTTCGATCGCCTCTCGCGGCAGACCCGGCAAGAGATCCTGCGAGATATCGATACCGTGCCTTCGGTGGGCCGCCAGCAATGCTTCGCACAATTCCGAGATCATCAGCTTGTCCCCTGTCGTGAAAGTGCGCTGCGGCGGTCGAGTCAGCACATTCGACACCTGACAGTCGAAGGGCCGTGTAAATCGGTAAATGCCACACCGGCATGACAGGATGCCTCAGCCGATGGCTACTCTTTCGGCTGACCAAAATCATCCTCGATCTCGTCAGGCTCACGAATGGATCAACCGAAGGCATGCTCACGGGTTCTCCGCGGCTTACGAACACAATTCGCTTGTCCAGATATCCGGATATCGGATCAACCAGGAGCAGCCATGTACGCTCCACGGTCGTCCCGAATGGCGACCCATGACAGCCCGTTGTACTCGGAGGCCGTCGAGGAAGCGATTGCACACTTTGGCGCGCCGGCGATCTTCAACACGGACCAAGGTAGTCAGTTCACCAGCGAGACGTTCACCGGCCTCCTCAGGAAACCCGCCATCCAGATCAGCATGGATGGCAAAGGCTGCTGGCGCGACAACGTCTTCATCGAGCGCCTCTGGCGCACGGTCAAGTACGAAGAGGTCTATCTGCACGCTTACGAATCGGTCTCGCACGCGCGCGAATCGCTGAAGCGATACTTCGCGATCTACAACAGCAAGCGCCCGCACGCGAGCCTTGATCGCCGCACACCCGACGAGGTCTACTTCAACCTGCAGCAACTGCCCATGGCTGCTCAAACCACCGCAGAGCATTCCACTTAACGGACCGGGTAGAACTGTTCAAACGAGTGGGGCCAGCTCTTCAGACCATCCTTAACAACAATCCCCGCCAGTGCGGGATTGTTGTTTGGGCGGACTGCGCCAGCGCAGAGCCAGGTAACTGTCAGTTCATCGGAGAAGTGCTCGCGATGGCGTCGGAGATTTCCTAAAAATGGTTGTCCCGGTCTTCCTTGGTCTTCCCGCCTTATCTGCGATAAATCACTTGATAAAAACAGGAGCGAAGCGCGGATCATTGCGACATTCTGATGCAAGCGCCTTCCATTGCCCCTCGCAGTAAATCGCAACATCACCTTGAGAGTTGAGCGCATCAAAAACCTCATGCAGTCCAGATAGGTCTATCATGTCCAATCTTTTAAGTATGGACAGTTTAGAAAAATCCGGACGACCAACAATGGCAGGAGAGTACCGCAACCCAAAAAGCCCTCTACTTTCACATCCCTTCCTAAGCATAATGCTGCTACAGAGCCTACGATTTACGATTTCAGTAAACAATTCCCGTGAATGAAGCCAGTCATATTGATCGGGATTGCTCATATTTGCAGGAAACACGCTCAGCCTTCCGTAGCATGAATTATTATCTACATTTAGAAAGTGCACTTTAAGGCGGGCACTGCGTGTTCCTGTCGAGGATAACGGGCTCTCGATACCTCTCTGACTCAAGAGCTCTTGTTGCAACGGCATGGGCAAATCGACATCCCGCCTCGACGTTAAGAATGCGCGAACACCGTCCTCCATAGCACGCCGTTCCATCGGCGAGCCAGAGAAAATTTCAGCGATTGCTAGAGGTGCGATACTCATTAGTATCAGTGCTCGTCCTTCTTCGTCTGGTACATCTCCGGATCCCGCTCACATTCCGCGCGCTTCGTCGGACACTAGTCGCGAGCGCGCACCGACGTGAGCCTCACAGGAGCGGAGTTCTGGCTTTTAGAAGGAACCTTGCCCGCCACCGCGCGCGCAGCAAACGCAGTTATCGAGATTCGGCGGGTTCGATTAGTTCGGCAAACGTAACCGCTGAAACTGTACTCCGGCCTTGAAGATCGCCAAAAAAAGCGCGAGCACGGGAACTCCAATTGCGACGGCGCAAGCAACGAAAGCGCTGATCGACGAGTAGAGCGAGGCAAGCGAATTCCATGCGCTGCAGAAATATGCACCGCCTACGGCTATCACGACCAAAGCAATCACGACCAAAGCCATCGATTCGAATCGGAGGCCCTCTGGAGCTTTCCCAAGTCCGACAAAAGCCGGTCCATCCCCCTTAAAGTGAGCCCAGGGATTAGTAGAGACTCTCAGCAAAGGA
>CAMLKY010000166.1 GCA_946480545.1 uncultured Acidobacteriota bacterium | reverse complement strand
CCGTCCGCATCAGTATTGAAACCGTAGAGTTTGTCGCCATCGATCCTGATCGTGTTCACTGCTCCGATCTCGCGGGCGGTTTCGTCGATGTGATCAAGGTATGCGATCACCGCCTGCTTATGAGGATTGGTTATGGAAAGGCCGGCGATAGGGAGCTCGACCTCGCGGCTCGACCTCGTGATCATGCGACGAATGAATGCTTCGAGATCCGCCACCTGGAATGGAACGAACACCGAGTTCATCCCGGCCGACCGAAACGCTGCGTTGTGCATGAACGGCGAAAGTGAATAACTCGTGTCACCGGCGACCACACCGTAGACGCTGGTTTCACGGTCCAGTTCTTTCACGCGAAATACTTCATCAAGGTCTGCGGCGAGGATCTGGCCCGGAGCGGTAGAAGCATCCGCCTCGAGGGACGCGTAGGTCAGCGGTGCTCCGTACGCCAGACCGAGAACGCGAGTCCATTTTCCGGCTTCACCCATTGCGATCGGGATAACCCGTCGGTCCGGGCCTACGCGGTCGAGGACGCGCCAAACAGTTGCGGCTTCCGATGAATCGCTTACGGTCACGGCGATCTTGATGATCTTCGCCGCATGGCTCGAAAGCGAATCGAAACGAGCTCCCAGGTCGCCCGGAGTTCGGTCAAAGTCATGGAACGATACGATCGTGCGGTCTGGGTCGTGTGGTTCAGGGAGCTCTATGTCGGCTTCATGATCGATCAGCAGATCATGCGTGCGAAGTTTGATGAGCGCGTGGATCCAGAACCTGATCCTCTCGTCGCGACCCGCCTCTGTATACCCGCCTTGATCGGCGGGGCGATATGTCACCAGATACTGCTTGTCTGTTTCAGGCAGGTTTTCGAGTACGCTGTCGATCTCGTCGGGGGACACGCAATCAAGACGAAGCTCGACGACATCTGCGGCAGGTATCGCCTGATTTACCCGATCCAACATTTCCTTAGCCGTTCGCGCACACACGGAAATGCAGATCTTTCCGTGATTCATAGCGGTACTTCACGATCCTGACTCGACCGCATATTCATCACGAAGCTCAAAGAGGCTATCAGACACGCGATGACTCCAACGGCGCCGGCTACAACGACCATTGTGTTTCCTGACTGCTTCACCGAGATCGCGGTCAGCGCCCACGCAACAGCAAAGGGGTAGAAGTAATTACGAAGTTTGGCTCGGACGGCTATCGCTGCGGCCGCGACTGCCAGCATCAGCACGACCGCGAGCACGGTTTCGGTCGAACGAGTCAGCTCGATCTGCAGATATTTCAGCATCACAGCAAAGTTGACCACCATGGCAGCCGTGACCCATCCGAAATATATCCCGAAAGGCGCCTTTACTATCCAGACGTCGGCAAACGTCTCGGGCTCGCGGACAATGTAATTGATGACCAAAAGCATCGCCCATAAGGCCGCAATGATGACGAAACAGATAACGATCTGTTCAGCATGCCAGAAGTAAAGCCACGCACAATTCAACGCACAAGTGAAGATGTAAGGCGACCGCAGACTCCTGAACCGTGAGATGTTAGCTGGAAGAAGTTGAAAGATGCTGAATGCGACCAGGCCCGCGTAGATGAGGCTCCAGATCGAGAATGCGTAACCCGCGGGGGTTACCATGGTCGGATATTTGTCGGAGATATCGCCGGTATCCACGCCGCCGAGACGACCGGCCGCTGCGATCCAATTGAAAACTATTACGCCGGCGGTTGCCGCAAGGACGAGGACAGACCTCATCCTGTCGGTATTCGTAACGCCGTTTTCCATACGGTTCAATAGTAGCAGTTGACCCTATCTGCGGCGATTTTGATTGTGAAATTCACGATTTCGTATGACAATAACGGAAATCGTAAAGTTTTGTAAACCATCTCGGATGGCCCGACAAACGATTCCAACTGTATTACAAGGCATTGCGTCTTAGTTCCGCCTTATGGCACCGTGATTGCTTCTAAGCAGGACGACGCACTTTCCTTCTTCCCGTTTGCGTTAAGAAAGTGGAAAAGGAAAAGAGAGTAATGAAGATTTTACGATACATAGTTCTTAGTTCGATGTTGTTCGCCTCGATGGCGTTCGGTGTCGCGGCGCAGAATGACGATCAGAAGCGGCCCCCGAAGCCAAAACCGCCGGTAGTGGACCCGGGGCAGAAGCCTCCGCGTGGTAACCCGCCGAAGGGCGGTGACCGGCCGCCGAAGAAGCCTGAATAACGATAACGATCATGCCGATCGCAAAGGCGACCTGAAAGGGTCGCCTTTTTCGTTGCCGGTTGTCCTTGATAGCAAACAAGACGCGGGTTAAACTCACCACACTTGTCACCATTACCGAATCCTCTCCTCAAGTTTTCCATTCCCACGACAGACATGACGCAAATTTTCAAGTTCCTGTTGACGGGCTGTTGCATCGCGCTTCTATTACACGACGTGTCTGCCCAACGGGATCCGCCTCGGAAGCCTCCCGGGGACGATGATGTCGTTCGCGTGCGGACCGATCTTGTACAAGCCGGAGTTAGGGTTTTCGACAAGAACGGCCACTTCGTCGATGGATTGCGACGGGATCAATTCGAGCTGAAAGTAGATGGGAAACCGCGCGAGATCGCGTTCTTTGAAGCGCCGTCGGCCCGTGCCGTACCTGGAGCCAGCGGGAAAGCGGCCGGTGAAGCACCGGAGGTTGCGACCCAACCGGAGGGCGGTGGCCGCACAATAATCTTTTTCATCGACGATCTGCATCTTTCGCTAGACAGCCTCGGACGTACCCGAAGCACTCTCTCCAAATTCATCGACAGGGACATGCACGAAGGGGATCTCGTCGCGATCGCTTCGACGAGCGGCCGAATCGGGTTTCTCCAACAGTTCACCGACGACAAGACAGTGCTCCGAGCCGCCGCCGCCCGGCTCGTGTTTCAGCCCTACAACGTTCGTGACATGACGCGCCAGGGAGCGCCGATGACTGAATACATGGCACTTACCATAGAACGGCGCGACGATCCGCGTGTTCTGAGGTTCTATGTAGACGAGTGTCTCAGGGCCGCGCCGCCCAGGTATCCTCCGGCCTCATGCGAAGTCGAGGTTGTGAATCGGGCACGTCAGATCCTGATGCAGGCGTCAGGTGTGATCTCGGCGACGTACGACTCGTTGAAGAGCCTGATGCATTCATCTTCCCAATTACCGGGCCGTAAGCTGGTCTTTTTTATTTCCGACGGATTCCTATTGGACACGGGGCCCCGCAGCGCCGATCCGCGTTACAAGTTGAATGAAATCATCGATGCGGCACTCAGGGGCGACATCGTGATCTACACGATCGACGCGCGCGGGCTGATCTCCGGCCTGCTAGATGCGACGAACAACGTGCCGTTTGATCCGAACGGCAAGCTCGAGAACGCGCTGCTCCGCGATCTGCCCGCTTCGCAGGATGCCCTCAACGCGCTTGCCGTCGACACGGGTGGGCGTGCGCTTCGGAATCAGAACTCTTTCGATTCGTGGATCGAAAAGATCCTGGAAGAGACCTCGCGATACTACCTTCTAGCCTGGCGTCCGGATGACGAGACAGGTGCATCCCAGTTCCGCAACATCTCGATTTCAGTCACAGGTCATTCCGACTACGAGGTACGACTGCCGCGCGGCTTCATCACGCGGCAACAAAGTAGGAAAGAGTCGGATACAAAGGTCGAAATAAATTCGGCGCCGACAGAGCTCAGGGAGGCACTCGGGGCCTTTTTTCCAAAATCGCAAGTCCGGATAGCGCTATCGAATGCGTATCTGGACACGCCCGCAAACGGGGTCGTGCTTACCGCGTCGATGCAGGTATCCGACAGCGGGTTGGAGTTCGCAAGCGTCGACGGGGCGCAAATAGCCGATGTCGACGTTGCGGGAGTTGTTCTTACTGACAAAGGAAAGCAGGCGGGCAGTTTCCAGACGCGTTTGCGTATCAGAGCCTCGGAGTTGTCATCGGATGTCTTCGACACGATATACAACTATCGAACACCGCTCAAACCGGGGCTCTATCAGGTTCGGGTCGCCGCACGCGATGTCAGAAGCGGGCATCTTGGCAGTGCGGTTCGGTGGATCGAGATACCCGATCTCAATAACCACAGGCTGTCGATAAGCAGCATTCTGATCGGAGTCGAAGAGTTGGCTTCCGGCGATGCCGCGGCAGGGCCGCAAGTTCAGTTCAGCGTAGATCATCGCCTGCGCCAAGATTCTGACCTTGGCTTTATCTGCTTTGTTTATAACGCCTCGAACGACGTCTCCATACAGGCTCGGATATTGTTAGCGGGAAAGCCGATCGTGTTGACGCCGGTGGCGCGGCTTGCACTTCCGAAGGATGATCCGGGTCGTGTCCCTTACAGCGGCAAGGTTCCCCTCAATTCACTTTCGCCGGGGCGTTATGTGCTCGAGGTCGTGGTTACCGACGGAGCCAGCGGCGGGACAGCCGTGCAGCAAACACCAATTACGATCATTCGATAGACGGCGGCCAGGCTTTCAGAAGACGCAACTTACCATTACTATTGCAGCCGGAGCAGTTCCCGTATGAAGCTTAATCTCCTGGTTTTTGTCGCCGTGATCGTGTTCTCCTCGCTTTTCGCCCTCGGGCAGGGATCCGGCCCAGACGCGACGGTGCGGACGTTTTATGCGTATAGCAATACGCATTCGAGCACCTTCAACCGGCGGCACGTCGACTCGCGAAAGCAATGGTACACACCGGCGCTCCTTGATGCGTTCAACGCTCAGTTGGAAGAAGACACCGCGCATCTGAAACTGAATCCGACAGATAAACCCTACTTTGGTGATGGCCTCACATTCCGTCCTCTCGACGAGCCGTGCGAAGTAAACGGCCGGTCGTATAAGCGGATCCAGCGAATCACTCGAACAGAGATAGTGAATTCGCGGGCGACGGTCAGCGTCTCATTTGCCTATCCAAAGGCGTGCACGATGGGCGGCGAGCCGATCGTGTACCGGGTCAAGCTGATACGCATAAGCGGGCGGTGGCTGATCGACGATTGGGAATATGAAGAAGGCCCGTCGCTGGTCGCCGACATGAAGGCGAAGAACTACTAAGAATGTCTGACCGAAAACTTTTCATACCTTTGATCCTTGGCACACCGCGCCAGCGGCGTGCGAGTGAGAATGTTGCCCGCTGGGTCTTTTCTAAGATGGAGCTTCGGGACGAGATCGAGACGAAGTTCTTCGATGTACGGGATTTCGATTTGCCGCTGGATCATTACGGTACCGAGATCGCCGGGCAGTTTCCCGAGTGGCGAGATTCGATGATCCGGGCCGACGGTCTCGTGATCGTTACACCCGAATACAATCACGGCTATCCCGGAACGTTGAAAAGCGTGCTCGACCTTCTGCTGAAGGAATACATCCACAAGGCCGTCGCTCTCGTCGGTGTCTCGGCGGGCCCGTGGGGCGGCACACGCGTCATCGAGGCCTGTGTCCCAATGGTCCGCGAGCTTGGACTGGCGGTCACATTCAGCGATCTCAATTTTCCCGCTGCCGCGAATAAGTTCGATCAAGCCGGCAACCTGATCGATCTCGCCTACGAGAAGCGGGTACAGAGCTTTCTCGATGAGCTCGTATGGATGGCAACCACTCTTCGATGGGGAAGAGAGAACGTTGCCTCGCGACATCATCAATAAGATCTGAAGCAAATCGATCCACGAAGAGGCGTCATATTGATGCCTCTTTC
>CAMLKY010000165.1 GCA_946480545.1 uncultured Acidobacteriota bacterium | reverse complement strand
GTCGTACTCACCGAACTGATCTATCGCGAGACGACGACTCTCGGTATCCGGGTGCGCGAGGTCGAGCGAGAATGCCTCGAGCGGGAAGTGGTAAGGGTAGAGACCGAGTTCGGGTCCGTAGATGTGAAGATCGGGAAGCTGAACGGCCGTATTGTAAACGCAATGCCGGAGTACGAACAGGTCAGGAATCTCGCTTTGGAGAAGAAAGTTTCATTTCGTATCGTTAGGGATGCCGTTTTAGAAAGGCTGAGATCGTCGGCGGTGCGATCGAATGCTGTCGGATAGCTGTTAGAAATTAGTGATGTCAAAAAAGGAAGCCAGAAAAGTGGATCGGGAAAAGATCGCTGCAGGTGTTCGGATGATGCTGGAGGGTATCGGAGAGGACCCGGATCGCGACGGCCTATTGAAGACTCCCGAGCGTGTCGCCGATTTTTATGCCGAATTGACCGAAGGTATGTGGGTCGATGCGAAAGAGCATATCGTTCCGCTACCGGGCGATTCGCACGATGAGATGGTACTCGTCAAAGACATATCCATCGCCTCGGTCTGCGAGCATCACCTCGCGCCGTTCGTCGGGAAGTGCCACATCGCATACATCCCGAAGGGCGGCAGGATAGTCGGTCTCTCGAAGCTTGCACGGATAGCAGAGATCTTTGCACGCCGGCTTCAAGTTCAGGAGCGTCTAACGCAGCAGATCGCACAAACATTGTTCGAATATCTGGAGCCGATCGGGGTCATGGTCGTGGTCGAGGCTGAGCACACCTGTATGACGCTTCGGGGTGTGAAGAAGCCGGGTGCGATAACGGTCACTTCAGCGGTGCTCGGCGGCTTCCGCAAGGATCCAAGAACCCGTGCTGAGGCGATGGCATTGATCAAAGGATAAGTAAGCACGCGAATGCACTTTAACAGTCTGCGGCAAGACACCTGATGGAAAACATTCAAGTAGCTGAAGCCGAACTTTAAGTGATCTCATCAACAACATAAACAGTCTGCGCCTAGACCTATTACGACAAACTTTAACTATGAAACAAGTCTTCACCACCTTCTCGCTCCTTCTTGTACTGGTTACCGGCATTACCGCGCAGGACTACACTTCACTCTTCGACGCTGGCAAGATGCGTAAGCGGGTGATTCGCTTATCCGCCGATGAATTCCAGGGGCGAGGGCCCGGAACGGAGGCCGGGAGACGCGCGGCCAAATACATCGCGGACCAACTCAGGAAAGCCGATGTGAAGCCGGGAAACGGTAAGAGCTATCTTCAAAACGTGAAGCTCGTCGGCATCAAGGCCGACCCAAATACGGTGCTGCAGATCGGCACTGGATCGTACAAATTTGGGGACGATTTCGTTGCAACGACCAGTGCCCAGAAGCCTCACGTTTCAATCGACGCTGAACTTGTCTTCGCCGGATACGCTATCGACGCACCGAACTTCAACTGGAACGACTACAGTGGAAACCCGGACGACTATCGCGGCAAGGTCCTAATGATAATGGTCAACGACCCTCCCGCGACGCCCGCCGAGCCGAATCTTTTCGGAGACAAGGCTCTCACGTACTACGGCCGCTGGACGTATAAATTCGAAGAGGCAGCCCGTCGCGGAGCGGCGGGCGTGATCCTCATCCACACGACGGAATCGGCTGGCTATGGCTGGAATGTTGTCCGGACGTCGAATGGAAATTGGCGATATGAGATCGCCCGCGAACCGGGAGACCAATCGCCTTACCTCAACCTGAAGTCGTGGGTGACGGATGAGGCCGCCGGCAAGATACTTAGGAGCGCGAATCTCGATATCGAAGACCTGCGAGCAAGGGCCCGCATTCGTGGGTTCAAGCCTGTCAACCCAGGCCTGCGCGTAAAGCTAGATCTGAACAGCGAGATCCAGACATCGGATTCCCCGAACGTGGTCGGGATTGTGAGGGGTAGCGACAAGACGCTGCGGGACGAGTATGTGATCTATACAGCTCACTGGGACCATCTTGGTGTCGGGGAGCCGGACTCGCGAGGCGACCGGATCTATAACGGTGCTTACGATAATGCATCCGGCGTCGCTGCCGTCATCGGAATCGCCGAGGCGTTTGCCAAGATGAAAAAGAAGAGACGGCCGAAGCGGTCGATGCTATTTCTTTTTCCCACCGCCGAGGAGCAGGGACTGCTTGGGGCCGAGTACTACTCGCTGAATCCGCTGGTCCCGCTACCGAAGACGGTGGCAAACGTGAATATCGACGGCGTGAACTTCTTTGGGAAGACATCCGATTTCTCTGCGCTCGGTGCCGAGCGATCGACGATGGAGGCCGTGGTGCTCGAAGCCGCCAGCGAGCGAAATATGAGGGTCACAGGCGATACGCGGCCCGAACAAGGGTTCTTTTTCCGATCGGATCATTTTCCATTTGCCAAGGTCGGCGTCCCCGCGATCTCGCTCAGGCATGGCAGCGATTTCATCAGGCCCCTCCAGGGTGAGGCCGCGGCGTTCTTCCGGGATTACACGGCGAAGTACTACCACCAGGCGTCGCAGCGGACAAAGCTCGGTTCAAGTAATGCCGATCGCTTTGCGGCTTCGCGGCTGGTTCCGGTGTTGTCGCAATGCCGCGGAGCCGCAAAGTTTGTTGCGAATCGGTGCGGCGTGCTCTCAAAAGTGTAGCGTGTGGCGAAATGTCGCTTAACACGTTACACTTTATGCTTTTCGGATGCCGACGTTCTACATAACAACCCCGATCTATTACGCCAATAGCCTGCCTCACCTCGGTCATCTCTATACGACCCTGGTCGCCGACACCGTTCACCGTTACAAGAAGCAGCGGGGCTATGACGTCTACTTCCTGACCGGGACCGACGAGCATGGAATTAACATCCAGCGTGCCGCCGAGCTTGCAGGACGGACGCCACAACAGCAGGCCGATTTCATCTCGGGCGAACTGCGGCGGATGTTCGCCGACTTTGGTCTTGCACCGGAGGCTGGCGGGTACGATATCTTCATGCGTACGACCGAGAGGTTTCATTACGAAGGCGTACAGAACCTGTGGCGTGAGATCGCGAAGAACAAGACCCCCAAGGGAAACGAAAATATCTACAAGGGATTCTACGAAGGCTGGTTTTGTGCTCCGTGCGCGGCGTACAAGACCGAGGACGAATATACGATTCCCGCCGGGTCCGACGTTCCGAACTGCCTGATACACGAGCGTCCCCTGGATCGCATATCCGAGGAAAGCTATTTCTTCCGTCTATCCGATTACGGCGACGAATTGCTCAGTATCATCGGGGCAGACCCCGGCAGGATCCGCCCCGAGGCCCGGCGTAATGAGGTCATTGCGTTCATCAAGCGAGGTCTCCAGGATCTCTCGATCAGCCGGCTAAAACGCTCGGTCGAGTGGGGCGTACCGGTGCCCGATGATGAAGATCACGTGATGTATGTTTGGCTCGATGCTCTCTCCAACTACATCACGGCCATAGGCTATGGCAACGAAGAACGTGCCCCGATCGGATTCGAGAAGTTCTGGCCCGCGGTCCATCTGGTCGGCAAAGATATTCTTCGCTTCCATACCATCTACTGGTGGTCGTTTCTGCTGGCCGCGGGCATCGAGCTGCCGAAGCTCGTCTACGCGCACGGCATGTGGCTCGATGCGGACGGTCGTAAGATGGGCAAGACGCTGGGCAATGTGATCGAAGTTGATGTACTGCATCGACACTTTCAGGTCGATGCCATCCGCTACTTTGTTCTTCGAGAGATGGTCTTCGGTCAGGACGGGAAGTTTGGGTACGAGAACCTGATCGACCGGGCGAATGCCGATCTCGCAAGCGGCCTCGGCAATCTGGTGGCACGGACGACGTCGATGATCGCGAAATACCGCGACGGAGTGATTCCGGCGGGAAGCATCTCCGAGGCAAACTACATTCACGCTCGTCGAGCGAGCCTCGACCCCGACGGAGGCGAGATCGTCTCGGTCCTTGAACATGCCCGCGATGAGTTTACGCGAAGGTTTGATAATTACGAGTTCAGCCAGGCTCTCGAGATCGTATGGAGTGTGATCGCCCGGATCGACAAGATGATCACCGATACAAAGCCGTGGAACCTTGTAAAAGACGAAAACCAGGCCGAGACGTTAAACGCGGTACTTTACCGGTCCGTCGAGACGCTTCGTTGGATCGCCGTATTGTTATGGCCGGTAATGCCCGAGTCGATGTCGAAGATATTTCGTCAGATCGGGCGCCGTGACGATGTGTCGAAGATCGATCCGGCGGATTTGAAATGGGGTGATCTGGAAGCGGGTACGCCGATCGGCGAGTCCGAGTCGGTTTTCCCGAGAATTGAAAAGAGTAGAGTTATGAGTGAGATCAACGAGCAATCAGCAGCAGTAGAAAAGCAGCCCGAGCCGGCAGCGGCTGGGCCGGCATCGGCAAACGAACAACCGTCGACGGAAGGCGAGGAGTTCATCACCATAGATGATTTCCTTAAAGTCCAGCTTCGTATCGGCGAGATCAAGGTCGCCGAGCGAATACCCAACGCGGACAAGCTTCTGCGTTTCGAGATAGATCTTGGCGAAGAACAGCCGCGGCAAATTCTTGCAGGGCTCGCCGAATATTACGAGCCGGAAAAGCTGATCGGTCGAAAGGTGGTGGTCGTTGCGAACTTGAAACCTCGAAAGATGCGCGGTCTCGAATCGCAGGGGATGATCCTCGCGGCCTCGCTTACAGAAGATGATACGCCGGCGATCGCGACATTCCTGGAAGATGTGAAAATTGGAGCAAGGCTGAAATGAAAAGACACTTTATCGGATATCTGATGCTGATGCTGGTGACGGCGGTCACGGCCAACGCGCAGACTGCGGCGGGCGGGCCCGACCTATCGGGCGAATTATCAGATCGCGTTTATAAGAACAAGTACTTCGGGCTAACGCTCGAGGTGCCAAAAGGCTGGATCATTTCGGATCGGGAAACCCAGGAAGCTACAAAAGCGGTTGGCACCGAGGTAGTTAAGAGCACTGACGAAAGAAAGAACAAAGCTCTGCAAGATTCATTTAAGCGAGAGACGATGTTGCTTCAGGCAACAAAGTTACCGATCGGTGCCATGGACAATGCCATGTTCGTCATTGTCGCGAACAGGCAGATGAGCCCGGCAATAACCGCGTCGATGGTAGCAGAGGCCACGAAAAGCGCGTTCTCCGCGAGTCCCGCACTTAAGCTGCTGAATGATACTCGGGTCGAGACAATCGCCGGGCGAAAGTTCGCGCGGCTCGATTACGGCATCAACATAAACGGCGAACAAAAAGGAAAGATCTTGTTCTATGCCACGATGCACAAGAATTACGCCTTGACGTTCTCTTTGTCATATTCCGACGAGAGCGACCTGGCTACGCTGCAGCAGATCGTTGGTTCTTTCAAGTTCCAGTGACGCTGATCGACTCTCATTGTCATATCGATGGCGAGGCGTTCGATGACGATCGCGATGACGTCGTTCGGCGAGCAGGGGAAGCAGGTGTCGCGTTCATGCTGACCGTCGGCACAGGCGATCCGCATTCGGATGATTTCCGTAAAGCCGTAGCAGTTGCCGAGAAGTATGACAATGTTTTCGCGAGCGTGGGAGTCCATCCGCACGATGCGAAGCTCTATGACGATGCGGCTGAAAATCATCTGACCGAGCTTGTTCAGTCATCGAAGAAGGTGATCGCCTGGGGCGAGATCGGGCTCGATTTCTACTACGATCACAGCCC
>CAMLKY010000164.1 GCA_946480545.1 uncultured Acidobacteriota bacterium | reverse complement strand
TGTCGAATCAGGAGCGCTTTACGCTGCCGGAAACCGCGGCGTTACAGGCAGGATGCCTGCGCTCCAGTCGGATGGCGTCGGATATGCTAACCTATCGCTTTCTCATTTGTGACCAGAACGACTCTTCCAAACTCGACGATCGGTGTCTTCGGCAGCGGCCAGCTTGGCCGCATGTTCGCCATCGAAGCCCGCAAGCTCGGATATCGAGTCCATACTTTCTCACCCGACAGCGATACGCCGACCGGACAGGTCGCGGATATCGAGACGGTTGCACATTACGACGACCTTGATGCCGTGCGGAAGTTCGCGCGGGAAGTTGACGTCGTGACATTCGAGTTCGAGAACGTCCCCTCGGCGACAGTCGAGGCGGCCGCAGAATTCGTTCCTGTACATCCGCGCGGCGACATCCTGCACACGACTCAGCACCGCCTTCGCGAGAAGACCTTCCTTTCGGAAAACGGATTTCCCGTCACACCATTTCGACGCATCCGCGTTATCGAAGATCTCTACCACGCACTCGACGACCTGAAGGCCCCGGCCGTGTTGAAGACGGCAGGTTTTGGATACGACGGGAAAGGTCAGGCGAAACTGGGTTCGCTCGCCGACATCGAAGCGGCCTTCGGCTCGCTCAACGGGCAGGAGGCGATCGTCGAAGCCTTCGTCGATTTCGAGCGGGAAGTATCGGTCGTCTGCGCTCGCGGCCGTAGCGGAGAGTTTGCACATTACGGCGTCATCGAGAATGAGCACGCGAATCACATCCTGGATATTTCATCGGCCCCGGCCGACGTGCCGCCGAGCGTGCGTGACGAAGCCATCGCGATCGCGCGCAGTATCTCGGAGACGTTCGATTACGTGGGTACCCTGTGCGTCGAGTTTTTCCTTACGACCGATCACCGTCTCCTGATCAATGAGCTTGCACCCCGCCCGCACAACTCCGGCCACCTCACGTTCGACGCGTGCGTAACATCGCAGTTCGAACAGCAGCTTCGCGCCGTGTGCGGGCTGCCGCTCGGATCCACCGAGTTCTACAAACCGGCGGCGATGGCGAATCTTCTCGGGGATATCTGGGAGGATGGCGAGCCAAAGTGGGAAAAGGCGCTTGCGCTGCCGGATGTAAAAGTCCATCTATACGGAAAGTCGGAAGCCCGGGCCGGTAGAAAGATGGGTCATATCACGGCGATAGCTGACACTGCCCATGAAGCCGCGGAGATTGTGCGGCGTGCCCGCGCCGAGATCAGATTGATCTAACGCCCTCCGCGATTTCGGCGTCGACGTTGACCGCTTCCCTCGACGTCGGTTTCCTCGGTCTCGTCCCCGCCGGTCTCGGATGCGCCCCCGTGAAACTCAGTATGCCGAATCTTTCCGCCGAGGCGTCCGGTGTACCCGAGGACGCCCGCACTCGCGGTCGAGACAAGTAGCAATCCGATGACGATCCATTTCGGAAACCTGGAAGCAGCCCCTTCCCGCGTCGCAATGACCCGGAATCTCAAAAGCGCGAACCCGGAGATCGCGGCCAGGACAAGCACCGAAACAAGCGCGATCGTCGCCATTCGCTCATGATCCTCTATCGCATCGTGTGATACTCCGGAAAGCTCCTCGACGAAGTCCTCACCGCCCTGTCCCAAGAGATACACGCCGATCGTTGCCAGGCCGATGATGACAAACGCCAGAAAGCTCACCGCTTTCAGCTCGTCACTATTACGCCACCAGCCGAGAAGCAGCAAAGCGATGCCGAACGGGACACCGATGATCGGGACGTGATTTGTGACCAGATGCAGATAGGCTGTTTCCATACGGGTTCAACAGACAGTGGTGAATGGCTGGAGAAAGAGACATACGAGCCGTTAAATGTTGCGGGCGAGGGCAATTCCTGCCAGTAGTCCCATGAAACCCACCACGACGCTCAGAAGGAGATATAGCAGCGATGTGATTATTTCCCGCTCCAGGATCAGCCCATAGATCTCGGCTTCGAAGGTCGAAAACGTGGTGAAAGCTCCGAGAAACCCGATCATGATCCCCATTCGGAGCGCGTCGCCGACGACGATCCTATCTGTGAGTGCGATAAGGCAAAAGCCGATAAGAAACGATCCCGTTATGTTGATCAAGAAGGTCGCAAACGGAAAATTGCCGAAGAGATCGGCTACCGGCGAGATGTTGATCAGGTAACGGGCCACCGCACCGAGGGCCCCGCCGGCGGCTATAAGGCTGATCTTGATAGCTGTATCCATATTCTTCGACAGCACATCGAATAACACATTTTGGCCTGAATCAGAACTTGTTTGCGTCACTTCTTCACAGAAGCTAAACTCTGAAATATGGCCGAGAGCCTTGCTTTTTCCAGAACTTCGGACAGGAGCGTGATCTATAGCGAGATCGCTCCGCAGATCGACGCGCTCGTCGCGGGTGAGCCGGATATCACGGCTAACCTCGCCAACGTTGCGGCCGCTCTGAAAGAAGCCCTCGGCTTTTTCTGGGTAGGATTTTATCTCGTTAAAGACGGCCAGCTTGTTCTCGGGCCATTCCAGGGACCCGTCGCCTGTACACGGATCGATTTCGACAAGGGCGTCTGCGGCCACGCGTTTTCGACGGCTTCGGTCGTTATCGTTCCGGATGTCGAGAAGTTCCCGGGACATATCGCATGCAGCTCCGCCGCGCGATCCGAGATCGTCGTACCCATATTCAATTCCGACGGCACCGTCTTCGGCGTCCTCGACGTCGACAGCGATCGGCTTTCCGATTTTTCCGATACCGACCGCGAGGGTCTGGTACAGATCACTGGGATCATTGAGCGAGTCATTCAGAGCCACACGAACTCTGAAAGACGCGAATGACACCTGTCGAATACCCTCTCTGGGTTTGGGGATTTTTCTTTTCAGTAGTTCTGATCGCACTGTTTGTCGATATCGGGATCGTCAACAGGCACGCTCACGCGCCGACGCGGAAGGAAACCGTTGGCTGGAGCATTGTCTGGGTCTCGCTCGCACTTGCGTTCAATGTCTTTGTCTACTGGCAGTTCGGAATTGATAAGGCAAAGCTTTTCTTTACGGGTTACCTGATCGAGCTCTCACTGTCGGTCGATAACCTGTTCGTCTTCCTCCTGATCTTCACTTACTTCAAGGTCCCGAAGAAGTATCAGCACCGGGTTTTGTTCTGGGGCATCATGGGTGCGCTCGTGATGCGCATGATCATGATCTTTGCGGGAGCCGAGCTGGTAGAACGATTTCACTGGATCATTTACATTTTCGGCGTGTTCCTGGTGTACACCGGGCTCAGTATGTTCCGGAACACCGACGATAACTTCGAGCCGCATGAAAGCGCGATCGTAAAATTCGCCACCAAGTACATACGCATCTCGAGGCATTACGATGGCGATAAGTTCATCGTCGTCAAGGATGGCGTGCGGACCGGGACGCTGCTCCTGCTGGTGCTGATAACAGTCGAGTTCACGGACCTGATCTTCGCCGTCGACTCTATCCCGGCTATCTTCGGGATAACCACCGACAGGTTCATCGTTTACACTTCAAATATTTTTGCGATCCTCGGCCTCAGAACGTTCTTCTTCCTGCTGGCAGATCTGGCCGACCGGTTCCACTATCTAAAGGCCGGATTGGCCTTTATTCTCACGTTTATCGGCGTGAAAATGCTCTTACCACTTCTTGGCACAGGTCTGCTAAAATTAACCGGTCGGGGGACGTCCTCCTTCGCCGTCTATCTCGAACGTTACCTAAACCACGAGTTTGAACAGGCCGTAATCAACATCTCTCTCGGCGTAGTCGTCCTGGCGATCACGCTATCGATAGCTATTTCAATTCTGTTCCCGCGTCATAAGAGCGAAGAAGTCGCACCCGAGCCTGAGGCAGAGCCCCCTGTTTCCTAGGATGGAAGAACACAAGTACCGAAAGTTTTACGTCGAGTGGTGGAAGATCCGAAAGAGCACGATCTACGGCATCATTGCGTTCGTGGTCGTGACCTCCGCCGTCGCGTTCGGTGTCTGGTGGGCGATGCAGCATAACTGGTTTGCCCAGCAGGCGTCGGCCGACGGGCCAATGAATGCGGCGAAAATAATCTCGTTCGAGGGCGATGTGCGGATCACGCGCGCCGCGACCCGCGAGACGATCATCGTCACAAAGGAAACCTACGTCGCCGCTGGCGATACGATCCAGACGCAGGCCGATGGCAGGGCGGTCATTCAGATGATCGATCAGTCGGTCTATTCGGTCCGCCCGAACAGTACCGTCGTTATCAGAGACAACTCATCGCTTTTCGGCGGCACCAACGTCCGCGTTTCGCTCGACGACGGTCAGATCAACGTCCGCACCGATCAGCAGCCTGAGAATACCGAGAACGTCGTCGAGATGATGGACTCGGAAACGCTTCTCCGGTCGCAGACAGATGCTAGCTTCAATGCCGACGCCTACGCGCAGGGCGGCGAGATCCGGATCAGCCGAGGCAGCGTCGAAACCACTATCGGCGGCGAACGCACGACGATCAACGACGGCCGGATCGCGTCGCGTGAGAAGCTCCTGCTGCCGCCAAAGCTCGCAACACCCGGAAACATGTCTCAGGTCGTCGATTCGTCGGGTCGCGGCGTGACGATGTCATTCTCGTGGCAGGATGAAAGCTCGATACCGGTCGGCAGCTATTACATCCAGATCGCTCGGTCCCCGACGTTTTCATCCGACGGGATGCTTGTCGATCGCGGCTCGATCACCAGCCGGGAATTCCGCTTGAGCGGGCTTATGCCGGGCACTTATTACTGGCGGCTGCGTACGACTTCGAAAGCCGGGCAGACCAGCGAGTGGAACGATCCGTGGCGATTTAATGTCGTGAAGCCGGAAGCAAATCCGGCGATAGAAGTGGCCGACTGGGGAGTTGAGAATGTCGGCGGCAACGTTTACATGATCTCGGGACGAACGCGGGCCGGGCTGTATGTGCGGACGACGCAAAACCGCCAGACGTTTGTCAGCGGCGATGGCACATTCCGGGTCCAGGTCTCGACGCCTCTATCCGAGGTCGCGATCGAGCTCGGCGATGACACAGGAAATCGGGCCGGGTTCGTTTTGAGTTTACGAAGCGCACGCGTCGTGCGAAGGTTTTAGGGTAGGTTTACGAGCGAACATCACGGACATAGTCATTCACACGAACGCCGTTCGGCGAAAAGTTTGAAACGGCTAAAGCTCGCGCTCGGCCTTACATTCTTCTACATGATCGCCGAGGCGATCGGCGGCTGGCTCACCAATTCACTCGCGCTCATCGCGGATGCCGGTCACATGCTGACCGACGTTGCGGCCCTAACGCTCACCCTCTTTGCTATCTGGTTCGCGACACGTCCCGCGACCTCTAAGAAAACTTACGGCTACTACCGGCTCGAGATCCTCGCCGCGTTCGTGAATGGCATCGCGCTCGTGCTGCTTTCGATCTGGGTCATTTACGAAGCTGTCGAGCGCTGGCAGGCACCACCCGTTGTCGCCGGGGTGGAGCTGACGATCGTCGCCGCCGGCGGTTTACTCGTCAACATCATCGCCGCTTACCTTCTGCACTCGGACCACGCGCACGACCTCAACATGCGCGGCGCGTTCCTGCACGTCATGGGCGACCTTCTCGGCTCGGTTGCGGCCATCACAGCAGGTCTGTTGATCGTCGGTTTTGGTTTCGTGTGGGCCGACGCGTTGTGCAGCGTCTTTATCAGCGTGATCATCATCATTAGC
>CAMLKY010000163.1 GCA_946480545.1 uncultured Acidobacteriota bacterium | reverse complement strand
TCCTCTGGAACGGCAGATCGTTAATGGTCCGTCGTACCAGATCGTAAATCTTTCGCTTGCAAAACGATTCGCCTTCAACGAACGCTATTCGTTCCAGGTTGAGGTGAATGCATTCAATGCCTTCAACAAAACGAACTTTACGATCGCCCAGGGTCAGGACATCAATAGCACCAACTTCGGCCGCATAACAGGAACATTCGCGCCGCGGGTGATCCAGTTGGCGGGAAGGTTCAACTTCTAACGCCCTCCTAAAAGCGTTAATTGGAAGGCCGCCCGACCGGGCGGCCTATTTTTTTCTATTTCAGCGAAGGTTCGACCGGCTCATAATTCCCTGCAAAAAATCCGATCTTTCATCTCAATTTTCGAGTAGACTGTCGAAAATCAAACTGCTCGCTAGCCGAGCCTGAGCCCTGAAACTTTTTTCCGTTTTACGACATTACAGATGTAATGGCCCGGTCGTTCATGGAGATGTGCTGTGACCGGCCAACGGAGGACACGACCATGAGATTTTCAATCGGCAGATTGATCAAGCTCACTTCAATTGCAGGCGTCTGCGTTTACCTGGTCTCGAACATTGTCGCCCAACAGCCCGGCTCGACATCGAATCCAAAATTAACGATCCAGTTCGGACACTCGAATAAGATCAACGACGCCGTGTTCTCACCCGACGGCAAGTTGATCGCGTCGGCCGGAGCCGAAGGCGTTGCGATTCTGTGGGATTCCTACTCGAGACGGGAGCTAAGACGATTTACCGGCCATGAAGGTGAGATATCGTGCCTCGCTTTTTCACCAAGCGGCAAGTATCTCGTCACAGGCGGTGGACAGGTGGCCGCACACAACGCGGTGGTCGGAAATCAAAAAGACTTCACGCTGCGCTTGTGGGATGTGGCGACCGGCAACCAACTGAAACGCTTCTCCGGGCACTCGAAACCGGTTACGTCCGTGGCCTTTGCACCGAACGACGAGAACATCGTCATTACCAGTTCTGAGGACGGCACCGTTCGCTCATGGAACGTAAGGACCGGTGTACAGAGACAGGTCTGGAAAGGCACTGATCCGGTCAACGTCACCCGCTTTTCTCCGGATGGAAAAATGATCGCGGTGGCGAGCGGCAGCCTGGGGCCCAGGACGGAGACGCGAAGGGCATCCCCGCGATTTGCGATCCGGCTCGTGAGCGCGACGACCCTACGTTTGGCAAGATCCTTCGTTGGTCATACCGATCCGGTAGGAAACATCACCTTCTCACCTGACGGGAAGACCCTGGTATCGACTACGTTATTGCCTTACACCGAAGCGTTTATTGGCACGACCGAGGCACGTGCCTGGGACGTCGCGACCGGACGTTCGATCCAGAAGCTCGGGGCCTTTTTCGGCCGTGCCGCGTTCCTATCAGACGGCCAGGTCCTGGCTATCGGCTGTGAGCGCGACTTCGATTACGGTGTCTGCCTCTTCGAAAAGAGTGCGAATGGATCTTTTTCTGCAGCAGGAACCCGCGTTATCGGAATACCGACGGATACGTCACAGAATGACTTTAGTCGCGACGGAGTAGTTACTGTCGTAGAGACGAACGGCTCACGCCTGGTGTATGTCCGAAGCCCGATCGAGAGCGGTGGCAGCGCCGGCTACGTCACCGGCCGCTCGGAGATATATATCCACGACATTAGTTTAGGCGAAGTCGGGACCCTTGCCGGTGTCAGTGAACCTTTTCGTAATTTCGACGCGGAGTCAGCGAGTGGGCTGAACCACTTCGAACGAGTAAAGTTCGCGAACGATAACGTCAGCTTCTTGTCCGGGAGGATGGTCTGGAACATCGACAATTCCCAGGTGCTGGATCTTTCAGAGCTATTTCAGCCAGCGAACGCTACCGCACCCACTGGCGGGGAAACGGAGCAAGACGCGGACGATCCCGGAGAAGAGGCCATTGTTGTTTCGAACTCGGGCCGGTACGTCGTCATTTCCGATAGCCGATCGGTGCGGCTCATCGAGCTCGCCACGCGGAGAACGATAGCTGATCTACCCGGCTTTGAGTTTGCCCGCTTCACGGACGATGACGCGCGATTGATGATACTAAGCGAGGAAAAGGCATATGTGTTCGATACCGCTGGCGGTAAGGAATTGTTTTCAACCGAAACAACCCAGCCCTCGCGACCGCCCGCGGGTAGCAGTTGGACAGGCTTCACGCCGAACAACTCGGATCTGACCATTACACCCGACGGCAAATACATTTTTTTTCGGCAAGAGGAAAAGCTTACGCGTGTGAATCTTCAAACGCAGGAAGCGTCGGATCTCGATCTGCCCGTCGCGTCGATACCGTTCATCGCTGCTACGCCGGACAGCCGTCATATTGCGCTCGAACAGGACTTCGTTGTGTTCCTCGATACCGAGACCGGTGCGCGACGATCGGTTTTCAACCAATTTTCTAAAGCTCCATATGGAACCGGAGCGACCTTTAGATTCGCTACGTTGAAGATCTCGCCGGATAGCAGAGTGGCTTTGATCGCGGGCGACATACTTCCGCCGGAGAGGGTTTCGAAGCCTGAGATACCGACGTTGAAGATGATGGATATATCGACCGGTCGCGAGCTCTGGTTTGCAAATGAGCAGGATCTGCAAGCATCGGCATTCTCCCCCGACAACAGACTCTTTGGAACGGTTAGCAGCGATCAAAAGACCCTCACGATCAGAAGCCGTGAAAGCTTCGAAGTGGTTCGGACGATCGCGGTCGCGGATGCCTTTATCCAGCAGATCACTTTCTCACCAAACTCGAAACTCATCCTCGTCAAGACCGAGGATGGAGCGACCCGAATATTCAACATACAGAACGGACGTGAGCTGTGCCGACTGCTTTCCCTTAGCTCGGGTAACTGGCTGACCGTCAAGGTCGACGACGGTCGGTTCGATACCGGCGACCTAGACAATATTGACGGTGTCTACTGGATGATGAACGACCGTCCGTTTGAACCATTCTCGATGGAAGTGTTCATGCGCCAGTATTACGAGCCTGGCTTGCTGCATCGAGTCTTGAAGTGTAACGACGAAAATAATTGTGAGAAGGAGTTCAAGCCGCTCCCGTCCATCGGCGAGATCAATCGCATACAGCCACGGCTTTCAATGCCGAAGGCGGATATGCCGCCGCGCGAGGATCTAACGATCGATGTGACCGTCGAGGTCGAGAGCGTAGAAGAAGCGTCTACGGGTGATACCGACGCAACGAGGAAAGAGCCCAGGCGATCGGGAGTCTACGATCTACGGCTGTTTCGCGACGGACAGCTTGTCGCTACATCGACGCCGAAGGAGCGCGCTGAGCAGTACATCAAAGATGCGCCAGCAAACGTCGCAGCCGCGCGGCCGACCGACAAGGTGATGGATTCACCCGAGGATCGTTCGTGGCGTTTGGCGAACGACATCTTCACGATCAGATCGGATAACGTGAAGATCATCTCGCCGACAAAGGCGGAGGTTACGTTCCGCAACATTAGGCTTCCCCGCGACGATCGTGACTCGATCGAGTTTACGGCCTACGCATTCAATGCCGATCGCGTAAAGAGCGAGACGGTCCGGATGACCTATAAGTTGGCGAAGCGACCGAAACGCGAGGGGAATGTTTATCTGATCACAATAGGCGTCAACAAATCGGAGGTCGACGCGTTCGACCTGAAGTACGCGGCTAACGATGCTCGAAAGATGCAGGAGATCCTCGGCGAGCGCCTCGACGCAAAACTGAATGGCACGACCGGGCGGTTGATTCGCGTACCGCTGATCTCGGACATCAAGGACGGGAAAGCCGAGCTAACGGCTACAAAGCCGATCATCAAGGCCGTATTCGAGCTGCTGGCCGGCGATCGTTCACTTGTTTCACCGGAATTGCTCGCGCAGATCCCAAACGCCGATAAGATCCGGGCCGTCGAGCCCGAAGATACGATCGTCATCTCGTTCTCCGGCCACGGCTATGCGGACCGTAACGGGATCTTTTACCTTCTCCCTTACGATGTCGGGAAGGACACTATCAGGCTTACACCGCAGGCAATGGAGAGGCTTATCTCGTCGGACGAGCTGTCGCTGTGGATGCGCGACGTTACTGCGAAAGAGATGATCATGATCGTCGACGCGTGCTATTCCGCCGCAGCCGTACAGGGCGAAGGGTTCAAGCCCGGTCCAATGGGCAGCCGAGGACTCGGGCAGCTCGCGTACGACAAGGGAATGAAGATACTGTCCGCCACGCAGGCCAATAACGTCGCCCTCGAGCTCAAGTCACTCGAGCAGGGATTACTGAGTTACGCTCTTCTCGAAGACGGGATAAAGCTGGGCAAGGCAGACATGAGCGAACCGAACGATAAGAAGTTGACTACAAATGAATGGCTGAGCTACGGCGTCAAAGGCGTTCCCAGGCTTTACCGTGACGTGATCGATGGAAAGCGCAAGATCGTTGTGAATGGCAGGGCGGTGATCTTCAGCGAGCTCGATGCGGAAAGTCGCGCGACCGCTCTTTGCATAGGAGGCAAGAGCTGCGGAAAATACAAGAACCTCCAGCAGCCGTCGCTCTTCGACTTTCGCAGAGCCCGGCCTGAGACCGACTTCATTACGCTGAATTGATTAGACCGTTAATGCCGAAAGGGCGCCAACCTCGGTGCCCTTTCCTGTTGATCTGATCGGTGGAGACGGCGAATCGAATCCCTGACGTCATGAATGCCCTTCTTAACATGGCCTCTGTTTGAGCGCGTCGCGACGGCGTAAGTTGGCACACTTTTGGCACACCACGACAGCATTGCTACGCCCTACTAACCCAACCGGTTCCCGGCTCCAACGCCTCAAAAGCAAAAATTTCTTGATGATGCTGCGTCCTTTTTTAACTCTCTCCGTCTATCTAGGTGGAAGCAGTTTTTATTTATAGGAGAGACCATAATGTCACAGTCAAGAACAGTAAATGAGTTGTCGGCACACGAAGTAAGAGAGGCTGTCCGGGAAAACTACGGCAAGGTGGCGGAGCGCGGTGCTGGGGCTGGTTGCGGCCCGGCGGATGATTCGGGGGGCGGGTGCTGCGGAACTACTGGGTCCGCGTGTTGCGGAACGACCTCAGCGTCGGCCTCGGCCGATGACGTTTCCGCGGCGATCGGCTACAGCATGGATGAGCTCGGTAGCGTTCCGGAAGGAGCGAATCTAGGTTTGGGGTGTGGAAACCCTCAGGCGATCGCCTCGATTAAGCCCGGTGAAGTCGTGCTCGACCTCGGCAGCGGGGCGGGATTCGACAGTTTCCTAGCGGCCCGGGCGGTTGGTCAGGCCGGTAAAGTCATCGGTGTCGATATGACGCCGGAAATGATCCGGAAGGCGCGGGCCAACGCGAACAAGACAGACTATCGCAACGTCGAATTCCGACTCGGTGAGATCGAGAATCTGCCGGTCGCCGATGATTCGGTCGACGCGATCATTTCCAACTGCGTGATCAACCTGTCGCCTGAGAAGGAGCGCGTATTCGCGGAATCCTACAGAGTGCTAAAGGCCGGCGGCAGGCTCGCGATATCCGACGTCGTTGCTACGGCGGACCTGCCCGCGAGTGCTCGAGCCGACCTTTCGCTTTATACGGGCTGCGTCGGCGGGGCCGCTCCGATCAATGAGATAAGAGGAATGCTCGAACGTACCGGGTTCACGAATATTTCAATAAAGTCGAAAGATGAAAGCCGGGAGTTCATCCGTGAGTGGGTGCCGGGCTCGA
>CAMLKY010000162.1 GCA_946480545.1 uncultured Acidobacteriota bacterium | reverse complement strand
AAGTCCCTCGCCCGCCGCTTCCACCTGGCCTTTTAGCTTCAGGTACTCGGCTTCTTCGGCTTCGGGAAGTTTGCCGCCCGCCTTGTTTCGCTTGTCCTGCAGCGTCTGGAAAGCTGTGCCGAGTGACGTGAGCTGGTCGGAGACGCGTGAATATTCTTCAAGAGCTTTTCGCTCGGTCTCGTTGAGCGCGAGCCCAGCATGATCGGTCGCCTCCGACGAATCGCGCCGGATAAACTCGAAATACTCCTCGGCCTTCAACAGATCCAGCACCTGCTGCGCTTCGGCGAGGCGGCCCTCGTCGATAAGTGCGTTCGCGAGTTGCCGGTACGTCTTCTCGTTCGACTGCACAAAGCTTTTCTGACCCGCCTTATCCAGTGTCCGGTTCGCGGCGCGGATCGTCTGATAGACATTCACCGCTTGCTTGCCGTACAGGATCGCGAGCCGCGGCTGCTTTCGGCGCGACCACAGCGTCATCATGTTCGCGAGCGCCTGGGCCTCGATCTCGATGAACTTTATCTCGCGTGCAAGCACGATCGCCTTTTGAAAATTCTCGATCGCCTTATCGTATTGCCCGCGGTCGCGGTAAACCTCGCCGTAGCTGTCGTAGAGATATGCTTCGGGCCGTCGGTCGCCGACCCGCTTATAGATCTCAAATGCGCGATCGTATTTCGCAAAGGCTGTATCCAATTGGTTCCGACGGTAGTGAACGAGACCCAAATTGTGCGTCGCGTATCCCTCTTCGCGGGCAAACCCCTCGGCGCTCATTATCGCGATCGCTTTTGTCAGATACTGCTCGGCCTCGGTGTATTTCTCCATCAGGAAATGCTCGTAACCGAGATTGCTGTACGACGCACTTTCCATATACCGGTTGCCGATCTCGCGGGCGAGGGCGAGTGTCTTCTGAAGGTGCTCGATCGTTTTCGCACGCTGTCCGGTAGCCGAATAAGAATTTGCAAGATCAAGGTTTGAGCTGGCTATGCGGAATTTGTCTCCGTCCTTTTCGGCGGCCGCGATCGCGATCAGACCGTATCGCATAGCTTCGCCGTGATTGGCGATCGAGTAGTAGTGCCCGGCGTACGCACGTGCGATCCGATAGTCGCTGCTGGTGTCGTTTGTAGATCTGAGAACCTTCTCTGCCTGAGCGATCTTCGCGAGGGCCTCGTCATGCTGATTTGAGAATGAATGGAACTCGGCGAGCGTCAGTAGCGCGTGGCCCTCGCCGTACGCACTCTTTGCTTCGACCATCCCGGCTCGCCCGCGTTCGGCCGCGGCCCGCGCCTCCTGCAGCCTTGAAAGCGCCTGGTACGTCAGAGCAAGATCGAGCTCTGCGAACGCACGCGAGTAGACATCCTTTAGCTCGCCGTAGATCTGGATCGCGCGCAGCAGATACTGCTCGGACCGGGCGTGTTTGTAATGCGCCATAAGCGCACGCCCAAGCGCGTTGGCCGAGTCCGCCTCGGCGGCGCGATCCTTTTCCAACGTGTACAGCTCGAGCGCCGATTCAAGGTTTGCGATCGCTTCTGTGTGTTTGTTTAGGGCCGACTGAAGGTTGCCCAGACGATAGTGCGTGGCGGCCAGCGACCTGCGATTCTGCGTCGCACGGTACAAACGAAGTGCATTCCCGAAGCGATTGAGAGCCTCGGTTGAATTCCGCATCGATTCGTAAGCGTCACCCAAGTCGAACCAAAGCTGCGCCTCGTTCGCCTGATCGCCTATCGCCGCACGCAGCTTCAGTGCAGCTTCGAAATTCGCGATCGCTTCACCGTACTTTCGATTTCTCGAGAGGATGACGCCGATGTTTCGTAGAACGACGGCCTCGCCCGAGCGGTCTCCGGCAATGCGATAGTTCTCTGCAGCGGTCGCATAAATGTTAAGGGCCTTATCCGATTCGCCGCGGCGGTCAGAAAGATAGCCCAGGTCATGGTAGACATACGCCATCTCCTGGCGGTTATTCACGACGCGAAACTTGCTCAGCGCCTGATCAAAGCGTGCAGCCGACTCCGCATAGCGCTCCGCGTTCATCTCGCGAACGGCGAGGGATCTTAGAGCACGCCCGTGTTCGAGTTCGGCTTCGGCATATCGAGCATTCTTGCCCGCGGCTCGAAACAGGGCTGCCGCCTCGGAAAACTTTTCAAATGATCGTTCGATCGTTGCAGGCGCGGCGGCAAGAGACTTAGCTTCGGCAAAGAGATCTTCGGCCCGGTCCTGCTGCGCAAACGCGGTCGCACACGCTGAAACGATCACCGCGGCGAGCAGGGTCTGTAGTGTCGCAAGGCGGAGCGATGGCAGAGAAACTTGCATAGAACCTTATCTCCAATTGCCGATCAAAATGAACGGCGCCCAGTAGTACGGGTGTGCGAACGGCTTCCCCCGCTTTGGAACAAACTTCGACAGCGTCGGACTTGTGCCGCCCAGGACCAACCGCTTGGCCCGGATCCCCTGTCCTGACGTGTTCGCGGTGGTGGGTTCGGTTACACGCGTTGTTGTTGCCGCTCCCGCAGCCTTCTCGCCATTTAGCAGCGATAGCTGGGCACGGTGGAAGGCTTCGCCTTTTGTGGTCTTCGAATCCGACGCACGCAGCGAGTAAAACCGTGTCATCAACTCGGGCGTTCCCGCATCCGACACCGGCCATAGACTCGCGAGCACAGTGCGGGCACCCAGAGCCTGGGCGAGATATGCGAGAGTCTCGGATTCCTTTCCGTTGCTCTGGGTAGCCGTGTCGCATGCCGACAGCGCCAGCAGGTCCACCCCGTGAAAGATGTTGTTTTGAGCCTTTAGCTCGGCGACGGTGAGCTCGCCGTCTCCGACAAGCAAATACGAAGCGGTAGGTTCGGCCGGATTGAACTTAAAATGGCTCGCGATATGTATTACCGGATATCGCCTGGACTGCCACGCGCGAATTGCATCGGTCTCGCGAAACTTATCGTTCAGGAGTATTTGTCCCTCGAACATTCCCGGCCCGACGATCGCCTCGAGCTCGCCCCGGGCTCCGGCGAGGGCATCAAAGCCAGGTCTCTCCTCTGAGACTCCAAGCCCGAGGATCTTCCACTGTGGATTGTTCGCGGTTATCAACTGAGCAAAGCTCCGGCTCGTGAACGAGACGTTCCTGAACTTTTTCACCAGGTAGTCGGAACCGTCGTGCAATGCCGCCATCGGCACATATCGAAGCACGCCATCTAGCGACCACATGACCGTCTTGTTCGAATTCGAAGAAAGAGCGGCCGCGAGATCTTTCTCGAGCGTTCGACGCTGCGTCGATGTCGAATACCGAAAGATCGCCTCGTAGAGCCTTTTCGCGAGCGGCTCCGGATCAAACTCGTCAGTCGCCAGCGCGTATCGAAAATCCATGACCGTCTGTTCGAGGTCCTTGACATCGATCGGATAGGCTTTGCGGTCCGAGGGAGTAACGAGGATGGCCCAGCCAAACTTCGTACGAATTTTCTTTCCGCCCGGCGATCGCGGATCGTCGGTCTCTTCCGTACCCAGCACGGTATATATCGCAACTGCCTCGGTGTTGTGCTCATCCCTGAGCGTCATCAGCACGCTTTGAAGGCTCTGCTCGCCGAGAATGGTATTCACCCGGTCTGTGACACCGACCTCGGTTCGCGCCAGGCGCTCGAGCGAGCGGGTAAATGCATTGCTCACCATCACGAGCGACTTCTCGACGCTTTCGAGCTCGGCCGTTTTCTTAAAGGCGTCGCCTAGCCGGTTATACTCCGCCTGCAGTTCGTAGTGCTGCGTGCGCAGATTTGCAAGCTCATCGATCTTGAGCTGGACGCTGTCCTCGGCGTCGGTGTACGGAACGATCTCCGCGTTGCTGCCGCCGGAGCGGGTCCTCGGCCGGCCGCCGTGCTCCTCGTCCTTGAGAAGCTCGAGGACAGCTTGTGCCTCGACCAGCCGCTCGCGCGAGATCAAAATGTCGGCGAGGGTCCTGTACGTATCCTCGCGGGAAAGCAGGAAACTTCGCTGGAGTTGTTTCTCGACCGTTGTCAGACCGCTCCGGACGCTCTGCAGCAGGCGAATCGAGCTCTTTCCGAAGAATATCGCCGCGTCCGGACGGTCCTGGAGCCGAAGAACGAACATCAGATTTCCGAGTGCGGTCGCTTGTGCTGTTCGGTTACCGAGACGCTCGAATATCTCGGATGAGCGAAGGAAGGCAGCCTGAGCATCGGCAAAGCGCTTCTCCTTGACGAGAAACCATCCGAGGTTATTGCTCGCCGAACCGATCCCGGCCTGATTCCCTGTTCGTTCCGAAAGTGCGATGGCATCCGCGAAATATTTCTCAGCCTCGGTACGCTTGCCGGCGCTCGCCGCGAGCCGGCCAAGGCTGTTCAGGATTATTCCTTCGCTCGCGACAAGGTTATGCCTGCGTGTCAGCCCTAGCGCTTTCTCGTAGTAACCCAACGCTTCCGTAAATTTACCCTGGAACTCCAGTGATGTTCCGATTCCACCGTAAACAGCCGCGAGAGTCGGCTGGATCTCGACCGGGGGAAACGTCTGTGAGAGCTTCTCCGCTTCGCGGTAACGCGAGAGCGCTGCTTCCTGATCGCCCAGCGTGGCAAAGACCTGTGCGAGATTGGTATGTGTGACAAGTCTTTCGAAAGATCGGGGTTTGCCATCGATGGACTTGAGTTTTTCGATCACGGCCAGTGCGGATTCGTAGTCCTTCTTAGCTTCGGCAAGCCTACCCGTCTGATAGTTGGCCAGGCCTCGGTTGTTCAGCCACCCGATACGAAGCGCGTCGAGCGGTATCGAGCCGCGGTCATACTTGTAACGACACTCGGCAATTAGTTCGAGCGCGTCGTAATACTCAGTGGACCGCAGGACCTCGCCGCTCTCGCTGTAGACGCTTCCGAGCGTAACCGTTATCCGGTGCCTCCCGCTGGTGTACTCTTCGCCGGCCTCGGTCTTTCCTTTCGGCTGGCCGAGCTTGAGCTCGGCGAGATCCGCAGCCTTTGGCTCGGCGCGGCCCGTGGCCATGCCGGCCAGAAATTCGACCGCCATAAAGATGTTGCGAAGCGGCGTGTCGCGTTGCGACATCAGCAATGCGAACCGTGTCCGCCCGCCATCCGACTCGGTCAGCCACTCGGATCTCACCGTTGATTTTGCCGCCACGCGACCGATCGGGACCTCGCCATCTCGAACAAAACCGGTGTCTGAAAATCCGAGGAACGGAAGTATTGAGCTGCAGGACTCGTCAGGACTCCGCGCGACTATCAGAAACGACCAGTCGGCGGCTGACTGGTTGTCGAATGTGATCTGAAAGCTGTCATTCTTCCCTAGAGCGTGCTCGGTAACGGCGGCGAGTATCGAAGCCTCGCTTCCCCCGGCCCGCAGCACGATCGGAGCCAGGTCTTCGGCCTGTTGTTCTACGGCTTTGCCGTCCGGCCCCGTCGGAGCCCGGCGGATAGTGATTCGGATCTCGGCTTCGTCCTGTGCGTGGAATGCGGCAGGAAAAAGAAAAGCCGTGAGGAGTGTAGTGAGGAGAATGATCTTTGACATGTCTTTATTGGCCCTGATTATCGTGAGTCGGCCAGGAGAAAAGGATAACTCGCGATCACCGATCCGTCTGCCCCTACAAGGGTGATCTCATTGCGACCTGTTTTGAATCTTGCAGCGGGGATCGTCACCGAGACACTTCGCTGACCGCCTCGGCTGCGGATCTTTGCGGCCGAAGCAACCGCATCGCCGTTCAAACGAATTGCGACCGTGTCCGTATTCGTCGCGAGA
>CAMLKY010000161.1 GCA_946480545.1 uncultured Acidobacteriota bacterium | reverse complement strand
GCGCGCTCCAGGCCGCGCGCTCGCGCGACTGCAGCGCGCGCACGCTCTCCCAGGCTCTCGCCTCTGATGCATCGACATTGACGGAGAAGAACACTTTTCCGTCGGCGACCGTGATCGAGAACATGCCCGCCGGTGTATCGTCAGGGATCGCAACCGGGATCCGCTGCACGAAGATCCTGCCGGAGCTGGTTCGGGCGTAAGCCATTACTTCGACGGTCTCGCCGGCTTTCACCCTCGTACGGTCGATCGCCATGCGATCAAGGACCGCCATTTTGCTGCCATCATATGACGACAGGTTAAGTGTTATGCCGGAAATATCGAGCTCGTCGAACCGGCTCTTCATCAACGTAGCAACCGGAGCAGCAACCGACGACGCAGCGAGCTGCGATGCCTGAGCTCCGGCAAATCGTCTCTGCACCTTTACCGGTGCATGGCCTTTCACGGCGATCTCTCCGCTGATCTCGATGGTAGCGTCACCGACCATCCGTTCCTGTGCCACAGCCGTGTTGTAGAGCGCGATGTTGAGGAGCAGCGGCGTCAGGAAATCGTCTTTTGCGACCTCGAAATTAACAACCTCGGTCTGGCCGCGGCTCGTCGTCAGATTAATGCGGACCGGGATCATCTTCGGCGCCTGCCCGAGCTTCCCAAAAACACCGGTCGCGCGGTCCTGGGTCATCGTCCCCACCATCGCATCGGGCACAGACAGCTTGAAAGAATTCGCGACGCTCGGGATCACCGCTACGACGTGCGATTCCGACATCGGCAGATCCGACGTGCCAAGGCTCAGGAAAGGATGGCCAAACGCGTAGATCTTGTCACCGTCTCGCCATGTGACCGTGCCCGCGGCCGCAAGGCTGTAATCGCCACGCGTAAGCTGCATTGAAACCGAATCGCCGCCGACGAGCGTCGTCGCATCCGCTTTTTTCATCGGAGACATCGGGGCCGACCCACCGACTGCCGAGACCGGAATAAGCCCGGCCTGCAAAAGCTGCGGCGTGAACAGATTCAGTGTCTCCTGCGAAAAGCCGCTGAATGTCATAGGTGTCGCGATCGGTTGAAAGCTCTGTCCGGCGACCGTCGCGAGAAGCGGATTATTCGGCATCGCAAGGAGCCCGCTCGTACTGGGAGGCTTCGGAAACGTAGCCGTCCAGTTTGTCGAGGCCATCTCAGCGAACGATATTGCTCTTGGCTCAGACGCAGTGGTTTTCTGTCGGTCCTTCTGCTCGAAGATGGAGATCATCTGCTCGATCGGCGTTATCCCACAGATCGGTTCCTTCGAAAATGGGAAGCTGTATGAGATCGCACCTACCAGCTTTCCGCCAATGTAAACGGGTGAGCCCGACATTCCCGCGAAGACCGATGTCCGATCTGCCCCGCCACCACTTATGCGGCCGACGATCAGGTCCTGCTTCGGCCCAATGGCTCCCGGGATGATCCCCAGTATCTCAACCTTGAAGTCTTCAGGCTCGCTCCCGCGAAAGACCGTACGTGCCGTCCCCTGCATACCCTCCTTAACTTCCGACAGTGGCATAAAGCCGTTCCGGGCCCGGTCGGCCCCGGCTGTCGAAGACGCCGGCATCTGCGCCGCAGCGTTTAGAGAAAATGCTGAAAAAATCGCGATAATAAGCAGGTTTTTGGGGTTAAGCATCGTAAATAAATCTTCCTTCAGACTGCCGGATATGGTAACATTTCGACTGGCATTCCTGAAGCCTTTTTCCCTTTAGGCTTCTTTTAAGAGTCCTTTCCACTTTCCTTAGTTGCATCACTTAAGAAATCATCAATATGGCAAAGAGTATCCGCCTTCTTAAAAGCTTTTCCAGGCTTCTGCTACCGGTCGCCGTGTTGGTTCTGTTGGCCGTCGCGACGGCGTCGGTCTGGCTCGTTCATGAAACCGCTCATCCCGTCAGCGCGGCGTACCTTGTAACACCCGAAGTTTATGGAATGCTCAGCGCGCGGGGAGCCCAGGTCACGAACGAGACCTGGGTGAACAAGGACGGCACGTCCGCTCGCGGATGGCTGCTTCGCGGAGCGCAGAATTCACCCGCCGTGATCCTGCTTCACAAATACGGCGCGAACCGGTCGCATGTCTTGAACCTGGGAGTCAAGCTTAACGAAGCGACAAATTTCACTATCCTGATGCCGGACCAGCGAGGTCACGGTCATGATCCGGCAGTGAAGTACACCTCGTTCGGCGGCTGTGAGTCGGATGATACGCTGGCGGCGATCGAATACCTCCGGACCTTGAAGACACCCGAGCAGTTTCCACTGATCGGAAAGGAGATCGGACTGTACGGGCTCGAGATGGGTTCGCTAGCAGCGCTCGCGGCTGCCGCAAAAGATGCGGACGTGAAGGCTCTCGCACTTGATTCGGTTCCCCAGAGCGCGGACAGCATGCTTGCATCGACGGTCGAGCGCCGGTTCCCATTCGCGAGCGCAGTGACGTCAAAATTTGCACAGCTCGGCACGCGTCCTTATTTCTTCGAAGGTTGTTACCGCCGCGAAATGTCGTGTGACCTTGCCAAATCCCTCGCTGGACGAAAAGTCCTGCTACTCGGCGGTCTGGACGCACCGAGCTTCCAGGAAGCGACTTCTAAATTGAGCAAGTGTTTTCCCGCGAATGCGTCCGTTGAATCGAAGACCGATCTCAGCCCATCCGGGCTAAGCATGATCAACGCTTCACTCGAGCTCTCGGAGAGTTATGATCAGCGTGTAATTGACTTCTTCAGGCAGGCACTGGGCCAGCAGATGTGATTCCGTCGCTCAAAAATCTATCTTCCGGTTCGCATGGCCGTTCGTTTGAGCGGCCTTTACTGTATCCGCGTTCAATTCCATTCGCTCGACCGCCCGGATCAGGATCTCTCGAAGCTTACGAAGCCGCTCGCTTGTCGATGTCAGCTTCAACAGCCCGTATTTCACGGCGTTGTCCAGATTGAACGCGGCCGTAACCAGGAACGAAAGTGATTCCGGATCGGTCTTCGGAATGTCCGGAAGACTTCCGCGAGCTCCGCTCAAACGAAAAGCGGCTTTCGCGACACGCTCGAAAAGGTCGTACACCTCATCGGCGATCGGTTGCAGAACCGATTTGCTCTCGACAACATCCTCAAAGAATTCGATATCGCCAACAAGGTATGGCGTTCCCTCATCGACATACTGAAGCAGCCGGTACCTGATAATGCCGTTAGTCAGAATGTTCGAGCGCCCGTCCGGAAGCGGATTCACCTCGCGGACCTCGGCGACACAGCCGACCGAGCCCGGCTCGGGACCGCGGGCCGCCTCACTCTCCTGTTCAAAGAGTGTTACGCCGAAAAGGTTGCGGCGCGTTTCAACGTCGACCAGCATCTGCTGGTATCGCGGTTCGAATATATGAAGTGGAAGGACCTCGTTAGGCAGCAGTACTAGAGGGAGAGGGAACACCGGAAGGCGGGTGACGCCGAAAACTTTGTCTAACGCATCAGACATGGCTATGTTTCCTGACCGATCATTGCTCCGATGAAGTCCACGATCTTTTCCGGATCTTCGTCGCTCAGTGCAAGCCGTTTGGCGCCGATGACCGCATCAGAGATGTTCTCGACCCGCGTTTTGAAACGGCTATCGCGAAGTACAAGGTCTTCGACAACACGTCGCTCCAGCTTTTCACGTCCCGCGTCCTCAGGAAGATCGGCAGCGACGGCATATTCCACGGGAACGGAAATGTTCTTAAGACGAATATGCAAGGCCCCGGTCAGCTTTTGCGATTCCTCGCGGATCTTCTTCGATTCGACAAGCGAATTCGGAAAGCCAAGCCGACCGCGCAGTGTGATCTCGATGATAGGCGCGATGCCCTCGGATACCCGCGCTTTCGATACTACATCATCAAGTATTGCGGCGGTCATCTCCTTCGGATCGCTGAACGTACTTACATCAAACGTGATCCTCTGAAACGGCCGCTGTCGGTAGTCATTAAGGTGGGTCGCGGTAACCGAGTTGTCTTCCGCTACTTCGACAATAAAAACCCCACGCGTCTCGCGATATTCCGCGATGTTAGTGACCTCGATCGAACCGGGATTGAATGCCCAGTTGTCGATCTCGTAATGCATGTGAGTGTGGCCAAGACCGACGTAGTCGACGACCGATTTGAGCTGCGATAACTTCGCGATCGACAGTGCCGGGATCGGGTGTGTCTGGTGGCCTTCGACGTCCGTATGAAGCAGCAGTATGTGAAACGCGCCTTCCCGGCGATTAGCTTTGATCCCGTCGATCAGCATCGGTATCGCCCAGTTCGCCGATGCGCCATACCAGTGAGAGCCGAATATCCGCGCACGGCCGATATCGATAAAACCGCCGCGTCCGTCGTCCCAGGGACGGTATACGATCTGACCCTCTTCATTCGAGGGCTCTAGCAGGTAAAGAAGATTCCAATTCGCCAGGCTCCGCAGCCAACTGTATTCGCTGTCGGTATGCTTCTGATCGTGGTTTCCCTCGATCGTGATGACGGGGATGCCTGCATCTCTCAGCATTGACAGACCGCCGACGGCGTAATTCATCGTTTCGGGAGGGACGTTACGTTTGTGAAAAAAGTCGCCGCACATGATGACGAAATCGACCTTTTCACCGAGCGCATATTTCTGCAGCACATCGATCCACGCATCAAAAAAATCGCGCGGACTTTCGGGCAGCTGGTAGCGGGTGCAGCCCAGATGCACATCGGAGATATGCAAAAACTTCATGGTAAGAGTGTAGCATTTTCCCGCCCGTCCGATGGCCGGGTCCTTCCATTTCGCTGAGAGCATTTTCGTACTCCGTTCGTGTATTTTTGTATGACTTGGTGATTCCAGTCTTTGACTTAAGAACTGGAACCACCAAGTCACTGAACAAAAACGGAATCGCAAAAGCTCGATAACCAGTCTCGCGAGACTCGCCTGAACTCGACAGACCCGAAAGTCTCGCTAGACTATGCACATGGATAGAGTTGTTCTGATCACGGGTGCGTCTAGTGGGATCGGACTGGAAACCGCCAGGCTTTTTCAGGCAAAGAACTGGAAGGTCGCCGCGACGATGCGGGCTCCCGAGAGCGTTCCGGAGCTGGGCAATATCGTCGATCTCGAGACATTCAGGCTTGACGTTACCGACCCCGATTCGATTCGCACGGCCATAAGCGGCGCGATAGATAAGTTCGGTCGGATCGATGTCGTAGTTAACAACGCCGGTTATGGCCTGCTCGGGCCATTTGAAGCTGCATCGGACGAGCAGATCGAGCGTCAGGTAAATACCAATTTTATCGGTGTCCTCAGGGTGTGCCGCGAGATCATTCCATACTTCCGCGAGCAGAAGCGCGGGACCATCGTCAATGTCGCTTCCATCGGAGGTCGTACGGCGTTTCCATTCTCGAGCCTCTATAACGCCACCAAGTGGGCCGTCGAGGGATTTACGGAATCGCTTCAATACGAACTCGAGCCGTTCGGGATCAAGGTCAAACTCATCGAGCCTGGGCCCATCCGCACCGAGTTTCACGGCCGGTCCGAGGAAGTCACACGTCGCGACGGCCTGCATGTTTACGATGACAGGGTGGATTCATTCCTGACATTCATGCGTGAATCCAACAAAGAGGCTCCCGACGGCTCGGTCGTCGCGCAGACGATCTACGACGCGGTCACCGACGGTTCGAACCGCCTGCGATATGGTGTGAATACCAAGGGGCTGCTAACGCTGCGGGGAATCCTGCCGGAGAGCGCGTTTAGATTCCTGACCAAAAAG